>JASIKQ010000193.1 GCA_030049565.1 Candidatus Sulfotelmatobacter sp. | reverse complement strand
AGATTCGCTGTCCCAGACCCCACAAAGGAGCTGTGCGGAATTGATCTCCACCAGCGCTGCCCTGGGTAACGTTATCCGCCAGACGAGTGCCCATGTTGTGGATCTCAAGGTCCGAAAACGCATTCACCGGGACATTGCTGAGCGCTGGCGCGAAGTTTGACACTTGTGTCGTGCCCGGCGTCGGATTATGGCAGGTCGCGCAGCCAATCGAGCTAAACAGTGCGCTGCCATCGGCGATCATGGAGGCTGGAACCTGCGCTCCATCCAGCACCACGCTACCAGTCGGCGGAGGAGCCAGGAATCGCATGAAGTTGGCAAATGCCGAGACATCATCGAGCACGGCGGCATTCGTCGTCTGAGTCGGATTGGATGTATCTTCGGGGTAGCCGGTCCCAGTGAGGTTTAAGCAACTCGTCGGCAGCCCAAAGCTCTGCTCTTCTTCCGGCAAGGGTCTGTCTTGGGGAAACAGCTCATTGCTGACGCCCATCTCCACGTTGTAAGCCTCACCGGCGAAGATGTGCAGCGACTTGTTCTGCGCCTTCCAGCCGAAACGGGTGATGGTGCCGTCGTTGCCGTTGTGGTTAAAAGTGCCGGCAATGCCAACGGTGTTGTTGAGATTCACTGCTTGATTGGCTAACAGAGTTGAATCATCCAGGTTTTCAATCAAGCCCGCGCCAAAAACCGGCGTGGGAATGCGGAAAATGAGATCGTTCACCGCCTGGTATGCAGCGAAATTGGGCTGCGCCAAGCTGCAGCCGCCTGCATCCGAACGACCGCTAACGGTGAACAAGTCTTCCACACCGCCGTTGGGAGCTTTTTTGTTCACCGCTCCCCCGGAAGTCAGAAAGAACGGAGCGCGTGCTTCGAGTGTTGGACCATTGGCGGTAATAAAAGACGGCATGGTGTCGTTGGGTGCGACGCCACTGCTGATGAACAGGTATTGTGGATTGACGGCGGCGCCTGACCCGCCAACCGCAGGTTGTGCGTGACACGAGCTGCACTGATTCGAGTTAAAACGCGGACCGAGGCCGGTGTTAGCGGAGTTGGAAACCGTTTCCACCTCCTGAAAGCGATTGAGACCGTCGTTGAAAAACGCAGTGAAGCCGTTGGGGTCATTCGCCGGATTGATGATGGTTGCGCCCGTGCCACGGCTGGCGCTCTGAACTCCAGGGTCGGTTTGAGCCCACGCCGTTCCCGCGAAAAACAGCACCGTCATCGCCAAAATCGACGCCGTTCTTACTGCACCTTGTTCGAAAACCAACCTGTTTCCGACACTGCGATAGGGATTTACGGGACCTGAAATCCCGAGGAGGAAGCGGGGGAAATGCCGTCTTGCCTCCCCCGCTGGGGGAGTGCATTGCATTGAGCGGAACATAGCTTCTCCTTTTGAGGATTTTTTCTTACGGCCAGGAAACTGAAGTGCGCGAGGCCAGGAAACTGAAGTGCGCGAGGCCAAGAAACTGAAGTGGGCGAGGCCAGGAAACTGAAGTGCGCGAGGCCAGGAAACTGCAATGGCGCGGATACAAATTGAATTCGGAGCTTACACGCAACGTTCTCCGAAATCGAATGTCGGAAGTTCTAATCCAAATTGCAATCGGCCCGCAGAAAAATTAGTCGCTGTTACAGAATCGGAACAGAAGCGCTCAATTCACGATCTATTATCTGTCGTGTTTTATGCAAGATGCGGTAAATCTGGAGATTTAACTTTAACCCGTATGCAAAAGCGGACGATTGCATTTTTCTGTTCGGAAAAGCGAAACTTGTTAGGACATTCTGGCGCGAGTTTGTTATGCCGGGCCGCGTCCATACACAAAAACAGCACGCGAACGCAGGGGTAGCGCAACCTGGATTTCAGTTTCCGGCGCTTCGACGGCGGTATTGCGCGCGGGCTGCCCCTTTTCAATCGGATCAGACACCGGCTAAAGCCGATCAAAGGAAAAGCCTTTATCGCAGGTGAACCGCAGCGCCAGCCAAAGGCGCAAACATCCAACGGCGCAAACCATCCAAAGACGCGAGGATAGGCGCGGCTATTTCCGTGACGTGCCAGCGGGCAAAAAGACAATTGCCACATCGTCACTGTAGACCGGGCGCCAGACGGGGGTTTCGAGAAGAATGTTGGCCAGGGCGGAATCTTTGGGGGAGATTATGCAGGCCGGTTGATTGTGCTGAATAAATTCCTGCCATCCCGGCTCCACGTGCACCATCTTCAAATAGGACCTCAGGAACTCCTCGCCATAAAAATCGTGGCGGTCATCAAGCACGACTTTGGCGCGTGGATACAGCCCGTAAATCAAATATCCGCCCCAATAATCGGGGGCCAATATTGGACCTTGCACAGCCTGTTTCTCGAAATAACTCACTGCCGCGACGGGAAAGCGATTGGCGTCGAAATGAGCGTCCATCAGCGGCATCGGGCCCAGCTTGCCATCGTGTATCGCAATCCAACCGATGAGTACGATCGCCGCGATCGGCCAGAGATGACCGCGGAGGCCAAGCTCGATGGTTTGCATGCGGTCGAGGAAGTTGGCTGATGGCAATCCTCCGCTTGCGCTTTGCATCGTTTCGCTGCCCAGCGCGAATCTCTGCATCGCTCCGGACAGCCACGGTCCCATTACCAGAATCACAAGCAGGGATGAGACTGGAATGTTTCGTGCCGCATAGAGTCCTGAGAAAACTGCCGATAATATGAGCAGGCGGTGGCTCACAGTCGATTCGCGTCCCTTTGCTGCCAGGGCAAGCAAAGCCAGCAGCAGCAGGACAGCGAAGCACTTCTGGGCGATGTAATGAAAGTTCGGAGATTGAAACTCATCGATGTGATTCATTAGGAAGCGATTGGAAAGATAACGGTAGATGTGGATGTGAAGCCTGTAGCCGTACGGGTTGGCGAGGGTGAGGAGCGCGCTGAGAAAGCCAATCAGCGTTAGGATTCGCACGCGCCGTCTTGCCCGGAGTTTCTGCAAAATGTCTGGGAATCGATCTTGGCCGGTGGTTAGCCAATGCCACGCGGCGCTTATCCAATAAATTCCTAGCAGCACGAAGCCGGTCAGAAATCCGCCGTGCAGGTTGACCCAGGCGAGCATCGTGGGAGGCAAGATCCACAGGGGAGCATCGTAGTGTCCGGGGGATTCGCTGCCTGGAAATTTGTTCCGGCCGGCCTCGTTGCCGGACGACTCCAGAATCCAGAACCAGGTCAGCGCAAAGAGCCAGCTCACCACATGCGGCCTTGCCTGGAAATGGATCATCGCCGCTGATGCCGCTAATAGCATCAGGATTACTGCGAGCACCAGGTTCGTGCCGCGCCGCAATAGTGACCGGAATGTCCAGGCAAATACTGCGGCGATGATGACCGCAGTAAGAAACACAACTCCATTCAACCCGGCTATTGTGTCCAGCCATCCTACAACGATGTCGTACAGCCACTCCCAGGCAAACCAGGGATGACTGCTCATGCTTGATGAAAATGGATCGAAGTGGGGAACCGAATGGGTTGCCAAAATTATTTGGCCGGTGCGGATGTGCCAGCCGATGCCGGCATCGCCCAGCAGCCTCGTCGAAATTGAAGTGAAGGTTAAAAGGGCGAGCAAGGCAACAAAAATAATGTCGGCCGCCGATGGGACAAACCAGCGCATCCACGATGACTCCGCTGCCGGTCTTGTTGAGCCGATTGCCATCGCGCTGAATCTTATAGAGAGAGGCCATGAACAGCAAGGCTACACAATCTGAAATCAAAACAGTGCCGCGCGTGGTGATTGTGGGAGCCGGATTCGGCGGGCTGAACGCAGCGCAGACGCTGGCGAGCGCGCCAGTAAACATTACCGTTATCGATCGCAGGAATCATCACACTTTTCAACCGCTTCTTTACCAGGTAGCAACTGCCGGACTGTCACCCGGAGAAATTGCGACGCCCATCCGCTCCATTTTGAGCGGGCACAAAAACATTGAAGTGCTGATGGCGGAAGTAACAGGTTTTGATCTGGCTCGCAAGATGGTGAAGGCTTCAGATCACGAAATTGCTTACGACTTCCTCATTATCGCTGCCGGCGCCAGCCATGCATATTTCGGGCATGAAGAATGGGAGGCGCTTGCGCCGGGATTAAAAAACATTGAGGACGCGCTTGAAATCAGGCGACGAGTTTTGCTGGCCTTCGAACTTGCGGAGCGGAGAGCCGCGGCCGGGGAAACGGCAGTGCCGCTAAATTTCGCGGTGGTTGGCGCCGGACCAACTGGAGTAGAACTGGCCGGCACGCTGGCGGAGATCTGCCGCCATGCTCTCGCCCATGATTTTCGCGCGATCGATCCGCGGCGGGCGCGGATTCATTTGATCGAAGGCGGCGAGCATGTGCTGCCATCGTATCCGCAGGATCTCTCGCGCAGCGCGCTCCAACAACTCCAGCGGCTTGGCGTCGAGGTGCTCACTTCCACCATGGTGACCAGGATTGAGCCCGGCGTAATTTACATGGGCGAGGCCAGAATGGAAGCGGCTGTAATTCTGTGGGCTGCGGGCGTGGCGGCTTCGCCGCTGGGGAAAGAATTGGGCGTGCCCGTCGATCGTGCCGGGCGCGTGCTGGTGCAACCGGATTTGAGCCTGCCCGGCCACCCTGAGGTTTTTGTTATCGGAGATCTTGCTGCGCTCAAGGATGCATCCGGGAAACTGCTGCCCGGGGTGGCGCAAGTCGCGATTCAGCAAGGGCGGTTCGTCGCGCACTTGATTCGCCGGGAAATGGGAAAGGAAGCCGGCGTGGCGCAGTCGCGCCCAGCTTTCCATTATCACGACAAAGGCAACCTTGCCACCATTGGGCGCGCGGCAGCTGTAGCAGACTTTGGCAGGATTCACATTTCCGGTTACATTGCCTGGCTGACATGGTTGTTTGTCCACATTTTCTTTCTGATCGGCTTTCAGAATCGCATGCTGGTGTTCATCCAGTGGGCCTGGTCGTACTTTACCTATGAGCGGGGAGCGCGGCTGATCACGGGAAGCACCAAGCTTCCGGGATGGCACGATGCGAAATTTGACCATCCCGAGGGCGAGCCAGCGGAGCGAGAAATCTCTGCGGCAGCTCGCAAATAGAGCGAGAATAGAGTTGTAATTCGGCTGTCGCTGCGCTTGCGTAATTTATGACGCGTATTTGGCAAATTTTCCCAGGATTGCTTGTTTTCCTGCTCCTCGGCACCGCCGCGCGTGCCGAGGTGCTGAAAATCGTCGTCGACGACACGATTCAGCCGATCACCGAGGAATACATCGCGCGCGCGATTGATGAAGCCGCGCGGCGCGGCGACCAAGCGGTATTGATCGAGATGAATACGCCGGGAGGATTAGTCGAGTCGACGCGGCAGATCATCGAGAAGATCACGACTTCCAAAGTTCCGGTCATTATTTATGTCGCGCCGAGCGGGGCGAGGGCGGGATCGGCGGGAATTTTCATTCTGGAAGCGGCCGACGTGGCGGCCATGGCGCCGGGTACCAACGCGGGAGCGGCGCATCCGGTGATGCTGTTTGGACCGACATCGGTGAAGCCCGACGACGAGATGAAGCAGAAGATCGAAAACGATGCCGCCGCGCTAATGCGGTCGGTAGTTTCACGCCGCGGGCGCAACGTCGCCCTGGCGGAAAGCGCGGTGCGCGAATCGAAGTCGTTCACCGACCAGGAAGCCCTGTCGCAGCACCTCATCGATTACATTGCCGGAAGCGAGGCCGATCTTTTCCGCCAGATGGAAGGCAAACCGGTCAAACGCTTCGATGGAGCGCAAGTTACTCTCAACCTCGTGGGTCAGCCTGTAGCGCCGTTCGGAATGACGCTCAAGGAAGAAATCCTGAACTACCTCATGGACCCGAACGTCGCGTTTATTTTGCTGGCCATCGGCGCGCTCGCGCTCTATGCGGAGTTTAATCATCCCGGGGCGGTGATTCCCGGGACGGTGGGGGTGGTGTTCATATTGGTTGCGGCATTTG
>JASIKQ010000192.1 GCA_030049565.1 Candidatus Sulfotelmatobacter sp. | reverse complement strand
CGCTCCGGCGTGCACCACCATTCCCGCGGGCTTGTTAATAACGGCAAGATCGTCATCTTCGTAAACGATGTCGAGCGGAATATTTTCGGCTATCGCCTTAAGCGGCGGGCGCTGCGGCTCGCCGAGAATGGTAATGGTTTCAGTGCCGCGCAGCTTCAACGACGCCTTCGCCGGCTTGTGGTTTACGAGAACCTTTTCTTCTGAGATAAGTTCCTGCACGCGCGATCGGCTGACGCCGTCGAGCCGGGCAGCAAGAAACTGATCCAGGCGCCTGCCCGCGTCTTCAGGCGTAGCCGCAGCCGTAGATGGAAGTCCGGAGATCAACCTAACAGTTACGAGCGTACTTTGGATGCCAAAACCGAGATCAGAAGAATGCTAGACGCTAGTCGGAGCCGCTTCAATGAGAAACGGCGGAGAAGACGCGGCCCGGTGCCGTGAAGACTTCTTTGCCCAATTTACCGCTTTGTTGTTGAGAACCCACGTTAGGGTCAACAGACAGTGGTTCCTAAACCTTCCAGCCCTTCTCAAGTGCCGCAGAATAATCAAATATGTGGCGCATGAGAAAACCAGTATTCGCAAACCTTGTAACAAGAGACAGGAGACAAGCGAAAACAGCCGTAGTCGCCTGTCTTTTCACGCTGGCGCTGCTCACCGCCTGTGGCGTCCAGCCAAACCCTGCTGGAAGAGCGAGCAGCGGTGCGATGGTCGCAATGCCAACGTCCGGACGTACTGTTGCGAACGCCAACTCTGCAAACCTCTCGCAGCTCGCGAAGCCGGATGCACTCGACAACAGCTCGAGCAGGACAACCAAGAACCCGGATGCAACATTCAAAGGCTGCTGGTACAAACAAGGGAAAAATCGATATCAGGGCGTCGATGTCTCCGTAGCCAATCCGGGCAAGTACGCCTTCAATGCCCTGCTCTACCACGGCACAAGCTGCAACCCCGATGACTACGCCGATCAATTTGGCTATGGCCAGCTGCTAAATTTCGGAGACTTCGGCTACACCTTCTGGTTCACCGCCTTTGCTAACAAGTCGGATATGTCGGCCTTATGGTACGTGGGCGAGGATGAATCGAAGTGTATGAGTTATGCCGATGCACCCGATTGCTGAAAACGCGCAATTCACAGAGCCGTCACGGGAACCTGCCCTCAGCCTTCTGGCACCAGTTCGGCTGTCTTGAGAAAATCATAGTTCCCGGCCGGATTCAGTTTCAGATTGCGCACACGTTTGTTGTGGATGAGCACGTTGTCGAGATACCAGAGATCGATGTAAGGCTCTTGCTCCGCCAGAATTCGCTGAATCTCGAAATAGATCGGCTTCCGCACCGCGGCATCAGTTTCGCGCCGCGCCTGATCGATTAGCGCATCGATTTTCGGATTCGAATAATAGCTGCGATTCGCCCCGTTCGGCGGAAATCGCTCCGAATGGAATGCATATTCAAAAATATCCGGATCCTCATTGCCCCCGATCCAGCGTAGCCCATACATCTGAAACGCCCCGCGAACCACATCTGAGAAAAAAGTCGCAAACTCGAACGTGCGTATATCGAGGGCGATTCCGACCTCACGCAATTGCTGCTGCATCACTGCAACCATAAGCCGCGTGTTCTCGTCGGTTGAGGTCTTCATCGTGATGTGAAACCGCACGCCGTTCACCATTGGATATCCGGCCGCGTCGAGCAACGCGCGCGCCTTGGCAGGATCATGATCGTACCTCTGCACATTGCCGTCATACGCCCAGCTCTGAGGCGGGAGCACACTGCGCGCCGGCTGCGCCTGGTTGCGCCACAAATATTCGATCATCGGTTTGCGGTCGAGCGCGTAGGCAATCGCCTGCCGCACCCGCACATCCTTCAGAATAGGATCGCGTAGATTAAACGCCAGATACGCTAGCCGCGTACCGGGGCCGGACTCAACTTCCAATCTCGGGTCGCGCTCCAACGTGAGCACGCTGTCAGGCGGAAACGATCCATTGATGATGACATCGCCGCTGCCTTTGCGCAGCTCCAGCGCCTGCGTAGTCGCGTCCGGCACAACTGCAAAACGAACTCGGGCGATCTTCGCCTTGTCGCCCCAATAGTCGTCGTTGCTCTCGATGATGACCTCTTTATCTGTCTCGGCGCTGACAAATTTAAATGGCCCCGAGCCAATCGGTTGGGCGCTCAGTTCGATTCCGCTGCCGTAAGGCACAATACCGACCGCTCCGGTAGAAAGATTCCACAGCAGCGGCGAATCCGGTTCTTTGAGATGGAAGACGACGGTGGTATCATCCGGCGCATCGATCCGATCGACAAAGCGATAGGCTCCGCCACGCGGGCTGCGAATTTTCCCGCTGATCATCGAATCAAAGGTCCACTTCACATCACGCGCGGTAAGCAGACGGCCATCGTGAAACCGCACGCCGCCGTGCAAATGAAAAATGTAGGTGAGCGGATCGGGAATCTCCCAGCGTTCCGCCAACCCTGGCGCGACTTGAAGATTGTCGCCACGCGTAAGCAGATAATCGAAAATCAGGCTGTCGATGCGCTCTGACTGTCCATCAATTCCCACTCGCGGATCGAGATTCGTAGGGCTCGATTCGATCACCATGACCAGTGTGTTGGGATCGGGCTTGCCGGAGCAAGATAAGAGCAACGAAATGACAACAGCAATAGAGACGCCAGCGAGAATCGAGGAAACCCGCGCCATCAGTGGCAATCCTGGCACATCTGGTGGAGGCTGGTCACCGTTTTCCAATTGCGAGTTGTCGTGATGACCGACAGCACGCGGTCGAGAGGAGTTTTCATCCAAAAGCTCTTGGCGACTCCGTTCGGAAGGTAGAGATAAACCTCTTTACCGGCGCAGCACGACCTATCCGGCGCTGCCGACAGCGCTTCTAATTTCTTCAGAGCAGCCGGCGTGGGAACGTCAGACAAAAAAGCTACATGGACTTTTTCCAAATCCACACCTTCTTTCAGGAATGGATTGTTTTCAATCGTCTTCGCCAATTCGTCCATAGTCCTGGAAATCACGGAAACGGAAAAGCCAAAATCTGTGACTATCCTTTCCTCAAGCCTCTTTGACAGTCTGGCCGGCGAAACCTTGCCGGTTTTGAATATCACGTTTCCGCTATGAATATAAGTCTTAACCTGCTCGAATCCCAACCCCTCGCACGATTGCCGAAGCCTATCCATCTTGATCCGTTTCTGCGGGCCTACGTTGATTCCGCGCAGCATGGAAACATAAACCGGCATAAGTTCGCTTTCGATTTCAGGGAAAAGAAATTTTACCAAGCACGGCGGCGCGCCCGGCGCCAGTCGCCGAAGGCAGGCTCGATTCTCGCCGATGCCAGGTTTCATACGCCAGTATTGCGAACGCCATCGCCTCTTTCGCCTCCGAGGGCAATCCAAATTCGTCGGAGAAACGTATTCGAATTCCAAGCGGCGCGAGCTCGTTGCACAACATCGCCACAAGCGTCGCATTTCTTGCGCCGCCACCGGAGAGAATCATTTCGCCAAATGCCGCCTTCGAAGCGCGCGAATTATTAGCCATCACATAGCGCACGGCATTCACGATGGATCTTGCCGTGAGCGCCGTGGCTGTGGCGACAACATCTTCTTTTATGCAGCGTCTGCAGCAGCTCAAGAAGTCCACCACGAACTCCCGGCCAAACTCCTCCCGTCCAGCAACCTTAGGCGGCTTCTTCTTAAAAAACTTATCGCGCGTGAAATGATTCACGACGTTCTCTAAAATCTTGCCCCGGGCTGCGATTTTACCGTCGCGATCAAACGGCTGGCCGAAAAGTTTCTCGGTCACAGCATCGATAACCATATTGCCCGGGCCGGTATCGAACGCAATCACATCGCTTGCTGTCGCCCCCGCGGGAATCGCCGTAAGGTTCGCGATACCGCCAATGTTTTGCACGATTCTGCCCCCACGCAAATCACGAAACAGCATGTAATCGAGAAACGGCACCAGTGGCGCACCTTTTCCGCCGGCCGCCATGTCGGCAGGTCGAAAATCCGAGACTACCGGAACTCCAACTCTTGCAGCTATGATCGCTCCCTCGCCCGTCTGCCACGTCGCCGCCAATTTGTGCCCAAGAAACGGCCTCAGCTCGCCCTGATGATAGATCGTCTGCCCATGGCAGCCGACGAGGTTCACTTTTGTTCGAAAGCGGCGCACAGCCGCGAGCACAGCATCGGCGTAGAGCTCGCCGAGCAGAAAATTCAATCGCGCCAAATCAGCTACGCTCGCGCGCGAGGCATTCATCGCCGCCAAAACCGCCGCGCGGACTTGCTTTGGATAGGCACGCTCGCTGTGACCAAGTAACTCAATGTCGAGCGCGCACTCCTGCCAGCTTACTGTCGAACTTGTAACGGAGTTTGCTCGTGAGCCTTCCTGTTCCCCAATCCGCACCAGCGCCACATTAATTCCATCGGCTGACGTGCCGCTCATGACTCCGGCCACAACCATCGCTGGCTTTTTCATGCCCGCCGCCGAAGGTTCTTCCCGTCATCTTCCCCGCGCTGCAGCGCTTCCAGTCGCACCCGTTCCGAAAACTCCCACAGCTTGCGGGAAAGCTTTTCCACGGTTGCGATAGAAGGCGGCGGCGCACTCCGCAGAAGTTTTGCCGATTTTTTTTTGAACGCCAGCACCCGCCGCGCGGCCTCGTGCACCCGTGCGGCGATTTTTGCATCGCGTTCCTCAGCGCGTCCTAATTCGTCAAAAGCCTGCCAAACATGCTGTTCGTGATGGCAAACCAGCAACATGTCGCCGCCCGCGCGAAGGTTTGCCACCGCGGCTTCTCCCACCGATGCAACCGACAAGACGCCGCCCATCTCGAGATCATCCGACACGATCAGATTCCGGTATCCAATGCGCCGGCGCAGAACATCGGTAATCCAAATCTTTGAAAGCGACGCTGGCATGTGATCCTTCGTCACCTGCGGATACGCCGCGTGCGCCACCATCACCATCGGCACCTGCGCGCGCAACCTGCGGTACGGGAGCAAGTCTTCGTTCCAAAGTTTCTTTAACGGCTTCTCGATCACCGGCAGCTTGCGATGGCTGTCGAGCCTGCCCTCGCCGAGTCCGGGGAAGTGTTTGCCGCATCCCAGCACGCCAGCTTTTCGAAGGCCGGCGAGAAATTCGCGAGCGTAAACTACAGTTTGTCGAGGATCGGCGGAAACCACGCGCGAACCTAGAACCTTGTGCGAGGCTTCGAAACCGAGATCGACCACGGGAGCGAAATCGACATTAAACCCGAGGGCGCGGCAGTTCTCTCCGATGATTTGCCCATGCTGGCGAAAGACTTTGTCGTCGCCAGTGGCAAAGACTTCCGCCGCTGAAGGTGCAGCTCCGAGCACATCGCGCAAGCGGTCGACCGTTCCGCCTTCGAGATCGACGCAAGTGAAGAGCCGCGTGGAAACGCATTTCTGGCAATCGCGAAGAAGATTCCGGGTTTGCTCCGCGCTCTTAATATTGCGCGCAAAAAGAACCACACCCGCAGGCTGTATCCGCGTCAGCAGAGACCTCAGGCGCGGCGTCATTTCCGTGGCGTCGAAACCGATAATCAAAACTTGTCCGATCTCCAGCTTCGCGCGCGTCATGAGTCGAACATTCATCCGAGGGCCCCTGTTTTCTCTGTGCCCTCTGTGTTGAGATTTCCTTCTTTAGATTTCCTTTTTCAGTTCCGCCAGCAGATTCAGCGCCTCCAGTGGCGTGAGCCGGTTCAAGTCCACTTCTCGCAATTTCTCGAGCACGGGTTGCGATAGCGGCGTGAAAATCGTCAACTGCTCCGCCGGGGGCTCAGCCCCGGGCGAGAGATGCTCCGTCAATTCGCGCTCCGCCGATTCATGCTCCACCAATACTTCGCGCGCGCGTGTAATTACATCGCTTGGCAGCCCCGCCAGCTTGGCGACTTCGATTCCGTAGCTGCGGTCGGCCGCCCCAGGCTCGACTTTTCGTAAGAAGGTAATGCCGCCGCCGCTTTCTTTCACCGATACATGATAATTTTTCACTCCATCCAACTGCTCGGCCAATTCCGTCAGTTCGAAATAATGCGTGGCGAACAGAGTTTTGGCGCCCACCCGCGCATGAAGATATTCGATCGCCGCCCATGCGATGGCCAGCCCATCATAGGTCGACGTACCGCGTCCAACTTCATCGAGCAGGATCAGCGATCGCGGCGTGGCCAGTTGCAAAATCGCCGCTGTCTCCGTCATTTCGACCATGAAGGTCGACCGTCCACGGGCTAGGTTGTCGCTGGCCCCGATGCGAGTGAACACGCGGTCGACTATGCTCAGCTTCGCCGATCGCGCCGGAACAAACGATCCCATCTGGGCCAGAATCACAATTAACGCGGTCTGCCGCAAGTACGTCGATTTGCCGCCCATGTTCGGCCCGGTCAGCAGCAAAATGGTGTGCGTGCTCGAGTTGAGATAAAGATCGTTGGGGACGAAACGCTCGCTGCCGCCGGCCATCTCCTGCTGCTCGATGACGGGATGCCGCCCCTCAATAATTTCGATTTCGCCGGCGTTGCTCTCTTGCGGCGCATTAAGTTGCGGCCGGCAATAATTTCGAAGCGCTGCAATGTGTGCCAGCGTAGCCAGTACATCAGTCTCGGCCAATGCCAGCGCCGTCTGCCGGATTCTTTTGGCCTCGGCCGCAATCGCCGCGCGCAATTCCGTGAAGAGCCCCCGCTCGATCTCGACGATCTTCTCCTGCGCATCCAGAATCTTCGCTTCATACTCCTTCAGTTCGGGAGTGGTGAACCGCTCGGCGCCGACTAAAGTTTGCTTGCGCTCATATTCTTGCGGAACAAGGTGCAGATTCGGCTTGGAAACTTCAATGTAGTAGCCGAAGATCGAATTGAACTTAACCTTCAGAGAACCTATTCCGGTGCGTCCGCGCTCCCGCTGCTCAATCTGCGCCAGCACCTGCCTGCTGTTGCGCGAAAGTTCGCGCAATTCGTCGAGATCATGGTTAACCCCCGCCGCAATCACGCCGCCCTCGGCAAAGCTCAACGGCGG
>JASIKQ010000191.1 GCA_030049565.1 Candidatus Sulfotelmatobacter sp. | reverse complement strand
CGACAGCGCCCGCCAGTATCCCCATTAAAGCCAGAATCAGAACATTCTCGACCAAGGTCGTTTTTCCCTTGTTGAACATCGTCCCCCCAAAAAAGATGTTCTATTTTACCCTGAAAACCGGCAATAGTGGCGCGATTTGATGGTCAATCTGAATTAGTGTTTCTCGGCGGATGCGGGCGAGCTGGCCTACCAAAATGGCCCGGCAAATTGGCCAACATCATGAAAATCCGATAAAATAAGCTTTCTCCTAAGGTATTTGAAAGGACATTTCCGAAGTCATGGCTCAACAGTGCGAAATCTGCGGCAAGAAGCCGCAATCGGGAAACCGCATCAGCCACGCCCACAACGTCACCAAGCGCCGCTGGAACGTCAATCTGCGTTCGGTCCACGCCCGTGTTGGCGCTACCACCAAACGTATGCGCGTGTGCGCCTCCTGCCTACGCAGTGGCAAAGTGGTCAAGGCGTAGGGGCATTTAGCAATCTGGTAGTTACAAAAGTAACCGATCTTTTTATTGCACTCCCAGTTATTGCACTCCCAGCAACTGCACGTCAAAGATTAGCGTTGCGTTCGGTGGGATCGTACCGTCTGGCGTTCCCTGAGCCCCGTAAGCCAGCGCGGGTGGAATTTTCAGCTGCCGTTTGCCCCCCACTCTCATTCCCGCTACGCCTTCTTCCCATCCCTTGATTACTTCGCCGTTGCCGATGGTGAAATCGAATGGCCTGCCGGCATCGACGGAACTGTCGAACTTCTTGCCGTTGGTCAGCCAGCCGGTGTAGTGAACGCGCACGTGGCTGCCTTCTTTAGCAACGTCGCCGGTTCCCACGCGGATGTCCCAATATTGCAGTCCGGAATCGGTCTTCACGCCCGGTCCAGTCACCTTCGTGGGCGCATTTGTACTCGCAGGTTTCGCCTTGGTTGTCGTGTTCTGCCCCACGGCAAGCGCCGCGAACAGCCCCAGAGCGAGCGCACTCGCCGCAATATATTTGTTCATTGCTGCCTCCTTTCATCACTGCTGCTTTCCAATTTCATCTTAACCATAGGAAGCGCTGCATTGCACATTGGTTTCCCGGAAGCGATATCTCTGTATCCCTGTGGTTGCGACTGCCAGGCTGGATTTCTAAACGAGCGCAATCACGTCAATCTCGACCAGCACATCCCTGGGCAGGCGCGCGACTTCGACCGTGGAGCGTGCCGGGGGCGCAGAACTGAAATATTTTGTGTACACCTGATTCATCGCGGCAAAGTCATCCATGTTTTTGAGGAATACGCCCGTGCGGACCACCTTTGCCAGGCTGCTGCCCGCAGCTTCGAGAATCGCCGAAATATTGCGCAGCACGCGATCGGTTTGTACGCTCACATCGCCTGCAATCACCTGCTGCGTGGCGGGATCGAATGCAATTTGCCCAGAGACAAATACGAATCCGTTGGCCTTGATCGCCTGGGAGTACGGCCCGATGGCCTGGGGAGCAGTCTTGGTGGAAACAATTTCGCGCATAGGATTGTTACTTCAATCCTGCAAGCAAAGCCTACGGTGAGACTGGCGCCGCGCCAGATTATAGCGCAACAGGTACTGCCACACCCTGACTTCCGGTACACTTGTATGTCTACATACATCCAGTCGTAAAGGTACCCGTCATGTTGCGCAAAAATCGCCTCTTCACTCCCGGCCCTACCCCGCTACTTCCGGCGGCACAGGCCGCCATGGCTTCTTTCTCGGCTCACCACCGCACTGCCGACTTCCGCGCGCTGTTTCTGCGCGTACTCGCCGACATAAAGGAATTTATCGGCACACGAAACGATGTATTGGTTCTCGCCTGTTCCGGCACGGGCATGATGGAAGCCTCGGTTTCAAACCTGACATCTCCCGGCGACAAAGTTCTTGTCCTCACCGCGGGAAACTTCGGCGAACGTTGGCGCGGAATCACAAAGGCCTTCAAATGCAATGTGGAAGTGTTGGCCGCGCCTAACGGTGAAACCTTTTCGCTCCAAGAAGTACGCGCAAAGCTTACCGCGGAGGTTCGCGCCGTCTACGTTCAAGCCACCGAAAGCTCGACGGGGACGCGGCATGACATCGCAGGCATTGCCAAGATAGTGCGCGACAGTGGCGGCGACACGCTGCTGGTCGTCGATGCCATCACCGGCCTGGGCACAACTCATCTCGACGTCGATGGCTGGGGCGTGGATGTAATCATCGGCGGCTCGCAAAAAGCGGTAATGATCCCTCCCGGCCTCGCCTATTCCGCGGTGAGCGAGCGCGCCTGGGAGCGCATGGAGAAAACCAGCTCGCCGCGTTTTTATTTCGATCTGCGCAAAGAGCGTAAAGCGGCGGCCAAAGGCGAAGCGGCCTACACTCCCGCAACGTCGTTGATCGCCGCTCTGGCAGCGTCGCTCGATTTTGTGCGCGCCATGGGCAAGGGCAGCGTGACCAAGGGCCGCGAAATTCTGGTCGAGAACGCAGAACTCTGCGCCGCCATGACGCGTGCCGGCGTGGGCGCTTTGGGTCTAAGCTTGTTCTCGTCCTCTCCCGCGGCCGCGATCACTACAATTCATTCTCCCCAAGGGATCGACTCCGGCACAATCATCAAAGAATTCCGCGAAGGTTTCGATGCCGTTGTCGCCAACGGGCAAGGCGACATGAAAGGCAAGATATTCCGCATCGCGCACATCGGCTACTACG
>JASIKQ010000190.1 GCA_030049565.1 Candidatus Sulfotelmatobacter sp. | reverse complement strand
AGCGTGCACAAAACGGCGCAATGGAGGGAAGCTGAAACCTTGCCGGCGCCTGACGGGTTGCACATTAACTACGGTCCCTTTCCGGTCGCGCTGGGGCGGTCTGCGCCGGCTCAGGCGCGGGGGTGGTTGTCGCGATCGGGCTATGTAATGGCGATCCGCGGCGACGGAGAAATTTCCCACACCTTACGCATAGCAGGACTGCTTGGCCTGCCGGCAATTCACGCCAACGTGGAAGGCGTCGCTCAGTTGGATTTGCAGATCGCGGGATCCTGGGCTGGAAACCTGCCGGAAACTGCATCGGGCTTCGCTTCGCCGCAAGTGACGGGAACCGCGCAGTTGCGCAACCTTCACGCCAAACTTCTAGGCGTGAATGCACCAGTTGAAATTTCTTCGGCGCAGTTGCGTCTTCTGCCCGACGAAGCGCGCGTGGAAAAATTGAGTGCGAAGGCTCTCGGCTCCGTTTGGACTGGAACCGTCTGGCTACCGCGTGGTTGCGGAGTGCCGGGCGCGTGTCTGGCACGCTTCAACTTGAATTCAGATAGCCTCGCACTAGCCGATCTTTACGAATGGCTTGGCTCGAAAAGCGGTGAGCGCCACTGGTATCAAATACTCGCGCCCGCCGATCCCGTGCCCTCTTTGCTTGAAAGCCTGCGCGCATCGGGGAAGGTTAGCATTGGCAGCATTGGGGTTCATGGTGTGATCGCTGATCGCGCTTCGGCCTCGATTGACCTCGACCACGGCAAGCTGAAGGTTACAGACCTGCGCGCTGACGTGTTTGGCGGGAAATATAATGGCGACTGGCACGCCGATTTCAACGCCAGTTCTCCCGTGTACGCGGGCAGCGGAACATTTACCGGAATTTCTCTGGCGCAGATGGCGGGGGCGATGCACGATCCCTGGATTTCGGGAACGGCGGCGGGCACGTATCAACTCACGGCCTCGGGCGCGGATGCTGCAAGTTTCTGGCAATCGATCGAAGGCGATTTGCAATTCGATGTGCGCGATGCAACATTGCCTCACATTTCGCTGGCGAGTGATGAGCCGCCCTTGCGAATTGTGCGCTGGCAGGGCATGACACGGTTGCAGGGCGGCAAAATCGAAATTGACAAAGGCAAGCTATTTTCTACTACAGCAGCTTACGAGGTCAGCGGAACGGCATCGTTCGGGCAGGTGCTGAATCTGAAACTCGCGCTAGCCGATAACAAATCCGCTCGCGCCAATGCGTTGGTTTACAACCTGACCGGCACATTAGCTGAGCCGCACGTGGCGGCGGCTCCGGCGCCGCAAACGCAGGCGCGGTTGAAGCCTTAGGCTAGGGCACATATCCCGCGCCGCGCAGAACCTTTCCCGGCAACGCTCCCGTCATTCTGCCTTCGTCGATCACGGGCATGCCATTAACGAGCACGTATTCCATTCCTTCGGAGAGCTGATTCGGGTTATCAAAAGTGGCGAGGTCGCGGATGGTCGCGGGATCGAAGATCACCACATCAGCCCACATCCCGGCCTTGAGCACGCCGCGATCGGTGAGGCGCATGCGTTGCGCCGGCAGCGCCGTCATCTTGCGAACGGCATCTTCCAGGGTCAAAGCTTTATCTTCACGAACGTATTTGCGGAAGATCCGCGGAAAAGTTCCGTAGGCGCGGGGATGAGGATGCTCCTGGCCAAGAAGGCCCTCGGGAGAAGTTCCGGAAGAATCGTTGTCGATCGAAACCCAGGGCTGTTGCAGCGCGAGCGTCACGTCGGGCTGCGACATGCCGAAAACCGCGACAGCCGTGCTGGGATCTTCGATCAGAAAATCGAAGAGCGCGTCCATGGGATCTTTGTTCCAGAGCTGCGAGATCTCTGACAATCGCTTGCCTTCGAGCGGCAGCATCTTGGGATTCTGCACCACCCCGATCATGATGGCGCTGGGATCGGGAATCTCCTGCCATTCGTTGTCCCAATCTCTTGAGGGCGTGAGCATGTCATTGCGGATGCGCACGCGCACAGCGGGATCTTTCAGGCGCTCGACCATCTTTGCCGTGCCGCCATCGTGCGCCCATTGCGGAATGAAAGCGGACAAATCGTTGAACCATGCGGTGTAAGCGTAGGTGTTGGCGCTGACGTCAGCGCCGCTCGAGCGGGCGGCGTTGATTTTAGCGACGACCTCCGGCATACGTCCCCAATTATTCTTGCCCGCGACTTTGACGTGCCAGATCTCGACCGGCACGTGCGCTTCCCGGCCGATGCGCAGGGCTTCGTCGATGGCTTCGAGCACGGAATCGCTTTCATTGCGCATGTGCGTGGCGTAAATGCCGCCGAACTTCCCGCCTTCAGCAGCAAGCGCGATCAGCTCATCAGTTTTCGCGTAGGGCGCGGGGGCGTATTCAAGCGCAGTGGAAACTCCAACCGCGCCATCTTTCATCGCGTCGCGCACCAATGCTTTCATCTGCCCAAGTTGTTCGGGGGTCGGCTGAACGTCGGCATCGCCCAGCACCATGCGGCGCACCTGCGTCGCGCCGACATAGCTGGCCAGGTTGATTCCCATTCCTTGCTTTTCAAGGCGCGCAAAATATTGGCGAAAAGTTCGCCAATCGGGAGTGATTTTGTAGTGCTCGTAGCCGGCGCGGTCGGATTCGATGATGGCATCATTGAGCGGTGCGATCGATCCGCCTTCGCCGGTAATCTCGGTCGTAATGCCCTGATAGATTTTTGACGGCAATCGAGGATCGACCAGAATCGTAAGTTCAGATTGGCCGAGCATGTCGATGAAGCCGGGCGCGACCACTTTTCCGCCGGCGTTTATGGTGCGCCTGCGTGGGGCGGCGGCAAGATTGCCGATGGCCGCAACTTTGCCGTCGCGGATGCCGAGATCGCCCGAATACC
>JASIKQ010000189.1 GCA_030049565.1 Candidatus Sulfotelmatobacter sp. | reverse complement strand
CGAGGAACGCGGTAACTGTCGCTTGAGTGCACGTTCGTAATTTGAAAGCACCTGGCACTGGAGTCAGAATCGATCTGTCCCACCACTTCGCACTCCAGCATCGCAGCCTCCCGTCTGGGAGCGACGCCACTGAAAAACAATTCTGGCCAGATCGGAGCGTGAGGGAATCATGCTTCTCGCAAAGGCGACAATTCTCTGCGTTGATGATCACTGGAACGGGCTGATTGCGCGCAAGATGCTGCTCGAGCAGGACGGCTACGAGGTCTTAGAAGCGACTGATGGCCAAGAAGGGCTGAAGTTATTCCTGTCGCACGCTGTGGATGCGGTAGTCCTCGACTATCAAATGCCCGGGATGACCGGCGATGTGGTTGCCGCCAAGATGAAACGCATCAATTTCGACGTCCCGATCGTGCTCTTGTCGGCCTACGGGCCACTGCCGAAGAACAAGCTGTGTGCCGTAGACACGTTCTTGTCCAAATCCCAACCGCCGGACGTTCTGTTATCCACGCTTCAGGATTTGCTGCGAGACCGATCCAAAACATTCTTCCACCGGTGGCTTTATCACTGGAAGAACCGGGGAAATCAGGGGGTGACAGAATGAAATTCTTGGCACGGCCTACGAATACGACTGGAGAATGATGCGACGCACTGGTCGGCTAGCACGAAAGACGGAACGGCGGCATGGCTGAAAGTTCAAGGGTAATGTCGTTATCCGCAGTCAAATTGCACGGAAACGTAGAGACGGGAAATGCACCTCGGTGATCTCTAACCGGCATGGGTCGGCTGCTAGAGTTCTCGCATGCCGGTTTTCGTCAACCAAACGAGACGTATGGAGACCAGTGAGGACGCACAGGGTTCCAACCAACAAGTGTCAGCGCTGGTTGAGTTGCTGAAGACCCGTTCCTACGCGGAGATCCGGCAGCGAATGTACGACAGAGAACCAGGAAGTCCGTGGTGGACAGCGTGCCGGGCTGAGCTCGATCTGCGCAATGGACAGCAGATCGGCGAAGCGTCGTTGGCGATGTCGAGAACCTCGGAGAAAATACGAGCTTCGATGCAGCATTTCGAGCAATTGGCTGATACCTTGCAACAAGCGACGAAGGACGTCGCCGATTTGCTGCGTGGGACTCAGGAGGCCGGGCGCCGGCTGGAGATTGCGGTGTATGTGACCATTGGGGTAACGCTAGTGCAGTTCTTCAATCTGCTCTTCGAAATCTTCCGCAAGCGGTAAGTAGCACCACCGATCTGCTCCCTGTGCTTACATTGTGCGACTGCCATTCTGTTCGAAGTTGGCAGTCCGCCCAGAGAAGTCCAAAATCAGGCTATTTAACCTTCGATAGTCGTCATCTTCGATCATGATGAACTTGAAAGGCTGCAGGCATCTTAGAGTAGCCGAAACTGGGCTCAGCAATTCAGCGAGTCCGAGCACCGGTCCGCCGCGTGACATGAATATCACCTCTACTAACGTACCCGAAACGAGCGGTTTTGACACCCGAAGCAGGCCCCCGGTTAGGGAAATTTTCCGTAGGCTGCATAAACGATGACGACCGTCCTCGAATCGTATGGTCGCAAGGGTCCTGCCCTGGAATTCGACACGAACAGCGCGCTGCTTCTGGTGAGGTTCAGGAAAGTGGGTCATCTGGGTTCTGAAACTGTGATGCCTGACCGGCTGTTTACCTAGATTACAAAGGAGCCGAACACCGATTCGAGAACGGCCAAGGCCCAGCATTTGCCCTCGCAGTGGTGCAAGAGCAGATGGGCATCCATTGGCCCGTCCCTGTCCAGGGAAATGCTCCGCGACGTTGGTGTATATTCTTCGATCTTCTCTCCCTGAAATACGGCAATAGTCCCTCCGCAATAATCAGAATTTCGGACTCCAGCGTTGCGTTACCCCTGGGGATTTCGCTTGACAAAGCATTGAGAAATAGAAAAGGATTGCATTCGTAATAAATCGTAATGATTCGGAAGAATGGGACGTTCATGGACAAAATGCAATAGCTCCAGCAAATGTGCAACGAGGGTCACATGCGGGCGACTCGGCAAATTTCCTCTTGGATCTTGATGGGTTCTTTGTTTTTCGGTTTAGCGAGGTTCGCTGTCGCCCAGGGCAGCTACCGGGCACAGTTGCGCGGCATCGTTACTGATGCGACGAAAGCTGTGATCGTTAACGCGACTGTGACTATCACCGAGGTGGGGACCAACACCTCTACGTCGGTGCACACCGACGAAAAAGGCTCGTACTACTTCACCGGCCTGCGCCCATCTACGTATACGGTCAAAGTCGACGCCCCCGGCTTTCGCTCCGCGGAGCGAACCGGGGTGGTCCTGGCCGTCGACCAGGAATCGTCGCTGGATTTTACTTTGGGAACAGCAGGCGTATCGACCACCATCCAAGTTACCAATACAGCGCCCTTGCTGGATACTGAGAGCGCCACGCTCGGCACAGACATCACAAGCGAGTATGTGAAGCAACTGCCTCTCATCAACCGCGACTTTTTCGGTCTGACGTTCTTAGCCGGCGGTGTGACCGAGACCGCAGGATCGGGGATCCAGGACAACTATCCGACCGGAACCAATTTCGTCTCCAACGGACAACGCAACGCGACCGCCGAGATTCGTATCGATGGTGCCCTGATCAGCGCCCCTGAGCAAGGGGAGGGAGGAAACTCCAACGTCTACTACGAGCCGTTGATCGAGAGCGTGCAGGAATTCAAAGTGCAGAACAACAGCTTCTCGGCGGAGTTCGGCAACAACGGCGGCACAGTAGTGAATATGGTAATAAAGAGCGGGACCAACGCATTCCATGGGACCGGTTGGTATTTCCTGCAGCGCCCTCAAATGGACGCGCGCGATTTCTTCAACCCTGAACCAAATCCCAAACCCAATGGCCGCCGCGACCAGGGCGGGTTCTCTCTCGGCGGGCCGATCCGGAAGGACCGGACGTTTTTCTTCGTCGATTTCGAAAAAGTCAGCGCTTCCTTGGGATTTAACAATGTGGCCACTGTGCCCACCATTGCGGAGCGAGAGCTAAACCCCGATTTCTCGGCGACCGCGACCAACATTTACGACCCAAAGCAGCCTCTGGTTAACTGTCCTCCTCCCGGCTCAGGTCTGTGCCGCCCACAGGTTCCGGGAAGTATCATCCCTGCGAGCGAAGTTGACCCGATCGGGCGGGCGATTCTCAATCTCTACCCCAAACCCAATGCGCCCGGAGAATTTAACAATTTTCTGTTCAGCGGCACAGCGGAGACGCCCGACTACCAGTTCGACATCAAACTGGATCACCAGATCAACAACAAGCAGCACGCCAGCGGCCGCTACAGCCGTGGGGTATCGAATTACTACACTCCGGAGATTCTGGGAGACGCCTTCGACAATAACGGAACCGGAGACGGAATCGCAGGCACTCCTACAACCGCGCAGAACGGTTCGCTCGAATATAGCTGGACGCTAAATCCACGAATTATCTGGACGGCTCACTTCTCTGTGGACCGCGTCCACGAAGTGGAGACGTCCAACATTCCCACGATTTCCAGTTTCAATGCCGCACAACAGGCGGCTGGTCTTCCGCAATTATCGCCGCTGTACGAGGAATCCAATGGAGTGGACCGGATGCCCTCGTTCTACATGTCGGGAGCGGCCCTCGCCTCGAATGCCTCGACGACTGCCGATCTCTTCGACCAGTGCTGCATCAACACCACTTTCGCGCACACTCTGTACAGTTATTCGTCTCAGCTGGTGGTGTCGAGGGGCTCTCATTTGCTCAAATTCGGCGGGGAGCAACGACTTTTTTACAACAATTTTTTCCAGCCGCCGGGCCCCACCGGGGTCTTCAACTTTACCGATTACGTCACTTCGCCGACCCCAAACAGCGAGACCGATGCCAATGGCAACCTGACCGGCAACCCATTTGCCAGTCTTCTTTTTGGTTACGCTGACAATATCAACCCCTTCCCCAGCGAACCGACCGCGCTCATCATCTATCCCTCCGTAGCCAATAAATCAAAAGAGACCGGGTTCTACGTCCAGGACGACTGGAAGGTCAATCGAAAACTAACCCTTAACCTCGGCCTTCGCTATGAGTGGAGCACGCCTTACAATGAGCGCTACAACCGAATCGAATTCAGTAATTTCACAGCTGGCACCGGCGTCAGCATCAACCTGAGCAACGTCCTCGCGAATGCCCCGCCGGGGACGATGAGTGCGCAGGGGGCAATGCAGTCGCTCGGGCTAAATCTCCCAGCCTCGGAGCAGGTGCTGGGCACTACGCTATTCCCAACCTCCAGCATGAGGAGCGTTCCGACGTACCGTAACGACATTGGACCGAGATTGGGCTTTGCCTACGCGATAGATTTGAAGACGGTGGTGCGCGGCGGGGCCGGCGTGTATTTCGGAATGAGCCCGGCCACAAATTACCAGTATCCCGGGACGGCGTTCCGCGAAACCGCCACGATGTTCTTTACTCAGAATAATTTTGCGACTCAATACGCGACTATGGAAAATCCGTTTCCGAGTGGGCTGACCCCTCCTCAGGGAACACAGTACGGGGCGCTGGCGAATTGGGGATACCCCAACAACAACGATCTGGGCACGACCGCCGCTCGAGACGCTGATATTTACCAGTGGAACCTGGGCATCCAACGGGAGTTGCCTAGCCAGATCGTCATCGGCGTGGATTACGTCGCCAACCGGAGTACGCATCTGCCCTGGTCTGGGACGAACAACCGGGATTTCATCTCATCGTCATCGCTCGCGAAGATTTCCGCCGCCGTGACTCCCACCGACCCGACTTGTTCGGCAGATAGTTGCGTGAGCAACTTTCTTCAGACGCTGGTGAGCAATCCGTTCTACGGTATGTTCACCACGCCTTGTACGCCCACTCCCTCCTCCCCATGCTTCAACCAGCCCGATGCGCTCTACACCACTCCGACGATCCCATTGGGGTATCTGCTCAATCCCTATCCGCAATTCACCGGAGACTTCGAAGGCCTGATGCTCGAGGAAGCCAATTCCTGGTACAACGCGATGCAGATTCGCTTCCAGAAGCGCACTACGCATCACGTCAGCTTCGAGGGCAGTTACACCGTGTCAAAGTCGACCGACGACTCCTCGGCGGGCCGGAACAATTTTGTGGGCTCGCTGGCAGCCGGTGTCCCGCAGCAACTCGACCGTCTGAATCTGGAGCATGCCATCAGCGCCAACGATACGCCGCAGCGACTCGCACTCGCCGCAATTGTGGACCTGCCCGTCGGCCGCAATGAAATCATCGGCGGAGATATGAACCGCGTACTTGACGCTTTCGTCGGAGGCTGGTCGATCGCCACCATGATTACACAACAGTCGGGACAGCCCATGGCGATCTCCGACTCCTTCGGGCGGCTTGCGAATGGTAGCCAGCGTCCCGACGTCCTCTGCTCCCAGCTTAAATCCGGCTATAGCATGAAGGACGTCGCCTTGAGTTGGGAATCTGCGTCGCCCCTCTCTTTCTTCAATAGCAACTGCTTCGCCGATCCGGGCGACCAGAATCCGGGCAACGCGCCACGCTACTTTCCTGGCTTGCGCGTCAACGGCATCCACAACATCGATAGCAATCTTTCGAAGTCGTTTGTACCCAAAGAGGGCACAAAACTGGAGGTACGGGCCGAGATCTTTAACCTTTTCAACCATCCGCGGTTCGCAGCGCCGAACACGGCTTTCGAGGAAAGCGGCTTCGGAACCATTACGTCTGATGCCGCGGGATACCTCCCGCGATATTTCCAGTTCGGATTGCGATTTGAGTTTTGAACCAAGAGCCGCATATAAAACGATAAAACGAATGATACGAGACCATCGCCTTGCGTCATCCTGGCTGCGTTCCGCTGCTCCCGGCTGTTTGGGTGCGCCGGCCACCCATGCGATCGCCAGCGCAACCATTGTTCTGTTCCTTTCGTTGATCTTGCGAGCTAGCCCTGGCGTCGTGGAGCAGAATTGGACCAACTACGTTCGTATCGGAGCCTACGGACTGCGGAGCGACAACGCGGAGCAGATTGTTCACAGCGCCCAAGCGGACGGCGTATTTGGCATCGAAGTCGACAATGACATACCCGGCCGTTATGAAAGCTTCGTCCATCCAAAAGAAAAGCTGCAGGCGATCCGTGAAGTTGCGGACAAGGCACACGCTGTTGGCAATCGGGCCTTTGTGTACATTGCCGGAACGGAATGCATCACTGCCAATGCCGACAAAACTCCGCACACGCTGGCCAAAGAACACCCCGATTGGCTGCAGAGGAAGATCAGCGGAGAACCCGCAATTTTCGGGGGCGGCACCGCCTTCTGGATCGCAAAAGGGGATGAGGATGTGTGGGTCAGTCCTTATGCTCCGGCTTGGCGCGCGACTTACATGGAACGGGTTAAGCAGATTGCCGCGACTGGCATCGATGGCATCTACGTGGACATCCCCTATTGGATGACGCACTTCGAAGGCTGGGAAGATACCTGGGCGAGCTTTGACGACTACACGGTTGCAGCCTTCCGGAAGGAAACAGGTCTGGATGCAAAAAAAGACCTTAAGCTGGGCGACTTTTCCCAACCCAATTTTCGAAAGTGGGTGGAGTTCAGAATTCGAACTATCACGGATTTCCTGCAGGAGATTGACAGGAACGCTAAGTCGGTGAATCCAGCCATCAAGACGATTCCGGAAATTTATCCGGGCATCGAAGAAGAGGCGGTGCGCGTTGGTGCCGATGTCTACAGTCTCTACCCCGTGGTCGATGCCATTGCTCATGAGTACGAATTCGGCGAAGGCGACCACATGGCATCGTCCAGAACTCCACTGGATTGGTTCAACTACCAGGTGGGAATGTACTCGTTTCGCGCCTTTGCGCAAGGGAAAGCGACTTGGATCCTGAATTATTCGTGGGATGGCGACCAGAACATGGATCGCCGTGAGGCCATGATGAATCTGGCCGTCTCGGAAATCATGACGGGATCAAACTTCTGGGACGCGCCTGGGCATTCGATGGCCGGGTCGAACGACCCTGCCACACGGAAGAGAATTTTTGCATGGATCAAGGCTCACGAAAACACCTTCTATCAGCCCCGGACGCCGCTTGCTCCCATTGGCGTTTATTTTTCTCCCCAGACGCGAAATTACTATGCAGATAAATTTATTCCTTCCTACCGCGGAGTTCTCATTCTGCTCATGCAGAAGCACATGGAGTTTCAAATCGTCACCCCGCGCACGATTTCGGAATTTCAGGGACGCACACTGATCCTCCCTGACGTGCGAGTAATAAGCGAAGACGAGAGGACGTGGTTGCACAACTATGTAAATGCCGGAAATACGCTCGTGATCACGGGAGAAGATGCCACTCAACTCGAGCCAGCCCCAAGCGTCATTCACTTCAGTAAGTGTCCGGGAAAGCATTACTACGCGGTGCTCCAGAGAGATATAGCCGAAGCAAACCCCGACCAGGAGCACGAATTTCTGGAGAAGCTGATATATGAAACGCCAGTTCGCGTGGTCGCCTCCCCTATGATGGCCACCTCAATCGCACAGGTTAATGGAAAACCCCACGTATTTTTTGCCAACTTCGCTGGGCTGCAAAGCAGGGTGAATCCGATTCAGAAACCACAAACCGGAGTTCAAGTCACGGTGGCCGGCAAACATGGACATGGATTCTTTCTTCCCTTTCTTGGAGATGTGCAGCTACTCGATGGGACTGCTGGTGAGGGCAAGATCAGCTACATGCTACCCGCGATTGAGAAAGGCGCAGTCTTTTGGTATGAGCCATGATGTTCCGAGAGGTGTTCATGTTTTTCTGTCGAGACCGAAAACGGAGTAAGGCATGACCTCGATGCACCGCAGAGACTTTCTCAAGAGCAGTCTCGCGTTGGCAGCGGCTGCGGAGCTTGGAACTAGCGACGCACACGGATTAGTCCGCGCACACAATTGGGACCACTACGACTTCGGTTCTGGGCCCACGGTGACGGACCGCCTCAATCAAGGGCCTTTTCCTCAGTACCCTCCAGATGCCTCCATTCCGACCGATGAAATTGTCATGACCACAACTCCCTCGGAAGATGTAGTGCCTAACTATGGAAAGGGATTGGTCACCTACATTACGGCCGACATGGGCACGGATGAGATCAAGTCGGACAATATCCCCCAAGCAATTGAGGACTTGGTTCGGTTGCCACTGGGCCAGCAGCTTTACGTCCGCCCAACCTGGCGGGAAATTCAGCCGCGTGCTGGGCGCCTCGAATTCCCCGATTATCTGAAGCTGGTTCTTGATTTGGCGAAGAGAAATAACAAGCGCATCGGAATGCGCGTTCAGATGAGTGCTCCGGACTATTGGCATCAACCGGCGCTTCCAGATTTCATTTTGGACAAAGTGCCGACCGTGGATCTGGTTCCTGATCCCAAGGAAGCGAGCGCATCGGCGGCAAGATTCATGAGGAACCCGTACTCACGCTATCAGCCGCGGTATGACAATCCTTTTTTTCAACAGTCATTCAATGAGTTGATCGGTCTGTTGGCGGCAGAATTCAACGGCAGTCCTGAAATTGAGTTCATCGATACGTTCCTCTATGGATTTTGGGGTGAAGGTCACACTTGGCCTTTCCTCAATAATCCTTTCCCTGACTACCAGACCGCGGAACGGACCTGGATGAACATGCTCGAAGTTCAGTTAGAGCACTTTACGAAAACGCCGTTGATGACCAACACGCAACCCGACTACAGCCGAGTGGGCAATTCTGAAGTTCTTGACCGCACAGTTCGCACCAACAACTGGATGCGCAGCGACACTATATTCATTGAGAACGAGCAGATCGAAGCTCTCAGCAACCGTCCGTCGTGGATCGCTGTGATGATCGAACAAGGCGTCCCGGGCAAACCTCCGGACCCGCAAGCTTTGTACGAAGGCGTATCAGCGTCGGACAATATCATCACGCACGTCATGGATGTCGGGGCCAATTACTGGTCGCTTTGGAACTTCCACGCGATCAGCGCCCAAAATCTGGTGAGCTGCTACCATGCTTTCCCCACGTGGTTTGACCGCATCAATCGCCGGATCGGGTACCGCGTCAGACCATCATTGATCTGGAGCTATGAGGACGAAGGTTACCTTGGACTGATCGTCGGCGTCGCCAACGACGGCATCTCGGGAGTTCCAGGCGTGTTGCGAGTGACGGTCGAAAGTGAAGACGGGAAAATGCTTAAGAGCGGCTGTTTGGATCCGGGGTATCCATTGCCCGGAAAGGTCCGGCAGGCGCAATTCGTGCTGCCCAAAGGAACGAAATGGCAGGGATTGAGAATTCGAGCAGAGATCGAAGTCAAGGGTATGCGCTACCCGGTACGGTGGGCCTGTCAGCAGAAATTGAACGATGATAGCTCGCTCACTTTGCGCGCCAACCTCCATCATGGCATCTGAGCGCAACCGTTCTGGAACCTAAGGAGAACGGAATTATCCAGAGTCCGCCTCGATCGCATAGGGAAATTTGCGGGAGCAGGTGCTGCGTAAGCGTCCGATTCCCACCGCCTGTAATCCTAACTAAGTCAGTGCGATCATCACCCGAAGCGTAGCCATGCTGGAGGTGATGATGGATAGTTCAGCCGTAGTAAAGATCGAACGACCCAAGAGGGAGGATTCTAATAAGCACACGCTGGTGCGTCACGCAGACCCATGTTCAGTTCGATTGCGCCGCAGCCACAAACCTGGCGCGCAGGTCGTCAACATCGGCGCGACTAGCGTCCGTGATGATAAAGTAACGCAGTTCTCCTTGCGTCCACGACTCGACATTAAAGGACACCTTGTGCACCAGCTCGCCGGAGCGAATCTCGCGATCGAATTCGGGCGAATCCTTGAAGATAAACACCGACAGCAAATGCTGCCGCACGCTGAAGAGCAGCTCGGCGCCGGGCGCCTGGTCAAGGTAGGTGAGCTTGCCGCCGACGAGTTCGAAGGCCGAGCCTTGCAGTTCGGGCAGGTTGAACGTGAAGGGCAGCTTGCCCTGGAACCACGGCTTAACCGTGTGCCGGTCGGACGAAACCACGTCCACCCGGTTCGCGCTGGCCAATGTGCTCACGTGCAGGTCGGTCAGTTCGCCCAGCAGTCGCTGTTCTTGCGCGTCGCGCCGCAGCATCAGCGGACCTAAGACGATCAGCAGCACGGCAACGCCGATGAAGCCGGTAGCCAATACCCACAGGCGGATCCGGATCCCCGATTTCGGCGCGATGCTCGCCTGAACCTGGCGGCGGAAATCCGCCTCCGGCGTGAATGCCCGGCCCGCAAGATGGATGCTGCGCTTCAGCTCCAAACGCGCCAGCGCCTCCGACGAGCATGAGGCACAGGTTTGCAGATGAGCCTCCAGTTCGCGCGCCTCGACCTCGGGCATCTCCGCATCCACGTAAGCATCGATTTTTCCGTGCCACTGCTCCCACGTCATGAGTGCGCTCCTGTGACCATCGGCTGCAGCAATTGACGCATGGCCTTGCGCGCCCGTGCCAGGCGCGACATCACCGTGCCCAGGGGAATGGCGAGCGCCTCGGCGATCTCGCGATAGCTCATCTCTTCTACATCGCACAACAGAATGATTTCGCGATAGGCGATGGGCAATTGCTGGAGCGCGCGCTGGATCATCTCGTGACCGGCACGCGACAGCAGCAACGATTCGGGCGTTACGCCGGTCGCCGGCGCAAACACCTGTGCATCGTCGTCATCCAACGAAACTGCTGCCTTTAGCCCAGCCCGCGAAGTGAGGAACGTGTTACGCAAAATGCGGTACATCCAGGCGCGAAAGTTCGTGCCCGGCTGGAAGGAATCGAAGCCCTTCAGGGCCTTGGCGTAGGTCTCCTGCACTAGGTCTTCGGCGTCGCTGCGGTCCTGCGTGAGCCACTGCGCCAGGTTGTACAGCGGCGCGAACAGAGGCATGGCGAGTTGCTCGAACTGCTGCGCCTTGTCGCGGTCGCGCACCACAC
>JASIKQ010000188.1 GCA_030049565.1 Candidatus Sulfotelmatobacter sp. | reverse complement strand
CGCAATAGGTGCGCCCTATGCGGGCGAAGAGCAGGCGCAGATAATCGTAAATTTCGGTCGCGGTGGCAACGGTTGAGCGCGGATTGCGAGTTGTGTTTTTCTGCCGGATGGCAACCGCCGGGGCGATGCCGTCGATGGAATCGACCTCGGGTTTCTCGATGCGTTCCAAAAACTGCCGCGCGTAAGCGGAAAGCGATTCCACATAGCGCCGCTGGCCTTCGGCGTAGATGGTGTCGAAGGCGAGGGAAGACTTGCCGGAACCGGAAATTCCTGTCACCACCGTCAGGGCGTTGTGCGGAACCTCAAAATCGACGTTTTTAAGGTTGTGCACGCGGGCGCCGCGAACGGTAATGCTTGCGGTGGATGGGGATTCAGACATCGAATAAAAGACCCGGCAATGCTTTCCGAGCGTTCCCTGGAGGGATCAGAAGCGTGTGCCGAATCTTTTATTATAAAGCAGAGTTTGGAGGTCGATGCGCTGTCGAAAAGAAGGCGAGCCAAACGCGAGATTATTGTGCCACTTCGCGCTACTCGCCCAGATCCTTCGCTGGGCAAAGAACGCTTGCTCAGGATGACATTCAAAGGCAATGAAACACAGGGGACACGGGGGATGACGGGGTAAATCGTCAAGATTCCAGTACAGATTGGATTCTTCGATTGCGCTCACTCACTATCTTGCTCCCAATCTTGATCCCGCCTTTCTCCATAGCGGAAGGCAAGACCGAGCCCAAGCACCATTACTCCAATCAGCGGGACCAGCATTACCAGGATGGCGCGGTTGAGCGCCTGCTGGCCTTCTTTGGGCGTGGCTTTAGCTGTGGCGTTGCACATGGCGCAGCCCTGGCCGAGGGCGGGTAGAGTTGACAGACAAAGAACGGCCGGCAGCAGAAGAGCACGAATTTTGCCACGCAGAAAATTCATCACAATTCCAACTCTAGTTGACAATTCCAACTCTACTTCACAATTCCAACTCTACTTCACACCCAGACGAATAATCCGATCTGCATCCGGGAAGAAGAAAAAGAACATGATAATAAAGCACGCGGTCACGGAAAAGACGAGCACCCAGCGCATCAGCGCAGTCTCGAACTTCAAGTGCATGAAGTATCCGATGATCAGCGCCGACTTGATGATTGACAGCACCAGCAACACTTGCAGCATGTGCACCGGCTCGAAGATCTGCCGGTAACCAAGCCAGACTTCCACGCCGGTGAGAAGGAGCAATGCGCCCCAGACCCAGAAATACTGCCCTTTGCCATAATCGTGCGCCACATCATGCATGGTCGGTTATCCTCGTCAGCGCCTAAAGGCGCGTTCATTTTTGCGACCTGCGGCACGGCTGAAGCCGTGCCCTGATACTAACCTCAGCGGCTAAAGCCACTAATCACATTGCCGCACGTACGGCGCGGCTGAAGCCGCGCCCCTTCAAAACGCCGAAACACTGTACTCCGAATGCGTGCCTCACCCCGTTACACCCTCGTCGACATCAGATACACCAGCGGGAAGATGAACATCCACACCAGATCGACGAAGTGCCAGTACAGACCGGAGACTTCGACATCATAGGCATCGTAATCTTTGGGCTTGAGAAAAAGAATGATGCCGGCGACGATCAGGCCGACCAGTAGCACGTGAACGCCGTAATGGAAAACACTGTCGGCTGGAATGGCGAAGAACGCTGCAATATAAATCGCCGCCAAAATCGGCAGGAACCATTTGCGCAACGCCACGGCGCCGAGATAAATCACGCCGATGGTGACGTGGAGCATGTGCATGCCCGTAAGCCCAAAAAAGGTAGCTGCGAACTGGGGTACGCTGGCTGAAACCTTGGCGTATTCGCCGCTGCCGTGCTCAATGCTTTGGGGAAATCCGGGCAGCGCCAATCCTTCGTGAATCAGATGAGTCCACTCCATGCCGTGCAGCACGATGAAGGCGGTGCCGAATGCCATGGTGGCCAGCAGCCAGTTGCGCGTCCAGGCCCGGTCGTGCCGCTGCGACGCGAATACCGCCAGCACCATGGTCAGCGAGCTCGACAAGAGGCACGCTGTCATAATGGTCGCGTTGATGATGCTTTCTTTGCCGAAGGGTGTGGGCCACGCCGTGTAGATACGGTTGTAACTGAAGGCAAAAAGCAGCGCTCCAAAGGTCAGCGAGTCGGAAGCCAGAAACAGCCACATCCCGACTTTCTTCGAATAAGCGCCGAACAAAGGCTGTTCGAATTCGCCCGCGTGTCCATGCGCAGGCGCGGCACTATGTTCCAGTACGGCGTCAGCCATTCCCGAATTTCCCCCTTATCGCATAAGAGCAAACAGCGCAAACACATAAACCCATAGCACGGCCATGAAATGCCAATACCAGGCGGTTACATCAATGGCGATGCGGCGCGCTTCCACCGGTCGATGCAGCAAAGAAGTGATGCCAGCCCAGATCATGGCGACAACTCCGCCAAACAAATGCACGGCGTGTGCGGCGGTGAGCAGATAAATGAACGAACTGTCGGGGTTGGTATTGACAAAGAACCCGCGGGCTTTGAGTTCTCCCCAGGCCAGCCACTGACCAAGCAGGAAGCCTAAGCCGAGAACAATGGTGATCGCCAGCCAGGGAAAATTTCGTTCTTCACCCAGAGAGATTCCGGGAATCGACTGCACCGGCGCCAAGGCAGCGCGCCGCGTAATTGCACGCCGAGCGCCTTCCATGGTGATGCTGCTGACCAAAAGAATTGCCGTGTTGATGGCCAGCAACAGCCAGGGTAGCGGCACTTCACCCCAATCGCGGAAGTAGCCCTGCTTCACGGCGTCGAAAGTGGGCAAGCCGCGCCGCACAATGTAGGCGCTGGTCAACGAGATGAACACCATGCTGACGGTGACGATCCCGCAGATTAATCCTAGACGCGCGCGGCGCAGGCGGGCGCCGTAATTTGGATAGCCGTCGCCACGGCCACCGTCCCCGCCGCCGGAGGGAGGGATGGGGGGTTCCCGGTCGTGGCCAATGTGATCTACCGGTCGAGTTGGAATATAAGTTGCCATGCAAATAAGACGAATTCGGCCGCAACCCGGTTGCGCGCCTTAATGCGCCGCCGTACTGATCGCCGGATCCGTCTGCATTACATAATCGCGCGCCGCACCGGGAACTCCATATTCATATGGGCCATTGTGCACAACCGGTGTAACCCCGTTGAAGTTGTCGTGCGGCGGAGGGGTCGCAGTCGTCCATTCCAAAGTGGTTGCTTCCCATGGATTGTCGCTGGCTTTCGGCCCTTTGAAGATGCTCCAGAACAGGTTGATGACAAAGATGAACTGAGCCGCGATCGTAATAAT
>JASIKQ010000017.1 GCA_030049565.1 Candidatus Sulfotelmatobacter sp. | reverse complement strand
CTCCTTGGAAATACGCTTTCAAGACTAAACCGTTTCCTCCTTGCGCGCTAGAAGTGAAAAGACGCGCCAGGGGTCAGTTTCCCCGGAAAGAGGCTAAATCCGACCTCCGGTCGCTTGCGCCTCGGCCAACGCTGCCTCTGTGATGGCGGCGACAATATCGCGCAAAACGATCGATTGAATGTAAGCACATAAAAGGGATTCGGCAGGCGATTCGCACAGGTGTCCTTGGCTGCGCTCACGACTGAGGGTCGCCGCGCGAAATGCTTGAAATGACATCGAGGAACTACTGAAGCTTGCGGGGCCCGAGAAGACGTCAGCTCTTGAAGAGATTTTGCATGTAGCGGTCGTTATACATGGTGGTGGTATTTTGCACGAATTGCATGACGCGGTACATTTTCTCGCGTGACTCGCGGCTCATTTCCTTGAATTGGACGGCAATGCCCGAACCCGGGTGAATTCTTGCCACTGTGCCTTCGGTACGTAAGGTTCCGTCGTCGATGGAGAAGACCAGCTTCAGCGCTGAGCCGGGGGTGAGGATGGCGCTGGTTTCGACGTAGCAGCCGCCGAGGCTGAGGTCGATCATGTTGCCGAAGATGGGGGCGCCATCGGGTTGCGGATGCATCTCGATGGTGAGGCGGCATTTCATGCGGGTATGCAGGCGGCGATCCTTCTGCGTGGGCTGCTTCTGTTTTTCGAGGTACATGCGCCGGTCAGCATGGGTCAGAAGCTGCTCGGCATCGTTGCCGTCGTCCGGGGAAACGGCGATACCTACGCTTAAAGAAAGAAACTCTTCGCCGCAGACTTCGAAGCCCGCCTGTTTGGCCAGAGGGCGAATCTGTTCGGCTTTCTTAGCCGCGGCATCGGCGGGCAAGCCGGGGGCAATGATGACGAATTCGTCTCCGCCCATGCGGGCGACGTAGTCGTATTCGCGGCAGCTATCTTTGAGCGCCTGGGCGAAGAGGCGCAGCACGCGATTGCCCTCCAGGTGGCCGAAGCGGTCGTTAATTTTCTTGAAGCCATCCAGGTCGCAGACCATTACGGTCAGGGAGACATTGTCCCGTTTGCAGCGCGCCAGTTCGCGGTCGAGTTGCAGAAAGAGCGAGCGGGCGTTGGGCAGGCCGGTAAGGTAATCGGTGGTCGCCGAGTTTTCTGCCTGTTGATATTTGAGGGCGTTCTCAATGGCGAGAGCCATCTTCCCGCTCACGGCCAGAAGAATGCGCAAGTGATCGGAAGTGAACGCGTCGCGCTCGCTGCGATAAAGCGCGAGGACGCCCGTCACTCCGCCCACGCCCTCGAGGGGCACGGCCAGCGCCGAGCGCAAGGTGCTGAATTTGCTCGGATCGTTGAGGTAGCCCGGCTCGACCGAGGGATTTCCGTTGATGATCGGTTTTTTGTTTTGCGCCACCCAGCCGGAGAGGCCATCGCCGAATGGAATACGCAGCGAAGCAAACAGGCGGTAGTTGTCGCCATTGACATATTCGGGAGTGAGCACATCATCGCGCAGAACGTAGATGGCGATGGCGTCGTAGGGAACCATGGGCTTGAGCTTGACGGAAAAAACCGAGAGGGTTTCGCCCAAGCTGAGCGAAGCTCCGAGATCCTGGCTTAATTCAAATAGCGACTGGGCCTCCTGACGCGCGGCGGCGATGGAAGAGAGAAATTTCGCTTCGCGACCGGGAAGGTCGGCGACGGCCGCATTCTCGAAACCTGCGGCGGGCGCTTCTCCACGTGTAATCTTGAGGTCAGTAGCGAGGCTAAGTTTGCCATCCTGTGCTGATTGCGTCCTGGCGAGGTCCTCAAAGCTGCGGTATCTCTTTTGAAGGATATCCACCACCCGCGGATCGAAGGATTTTCCCGATTCGGCCTTGAGTCTGTCCATCACTTTGTCGAGGGGAATACCGCGGCGGTATTGCCGGTCGGAAGCGAGAGCGTCGAGGTAATCGACGGCGGAAAGAATGCGCGCGCCCAGCGGAATTTCGGTGCCTTTCAAACCATAGGGGTAGCCTGACCCGTCCCATTTTTCGTGATGGGCGCGCACGATAGGTACGACGGGGTAAGGAAAGCGTACGCGCTCGAGAATTTCGGCGCCCACCACGGTGTGAATCTTCATCTTGTCGAATTCTTCCGGCGTCAGCCGGCCGGGCTTGGAGATGATGTGTTCGGGCACGGCGAGCTTGCCGATGTCGTGCAGCAACGCGGCGGCATGAAGGGCTTCAAGGTCATTGCCTTTCATTCCCAGTTCTTTGGCGACTTCGATGGCATAGATGCGAACGCGCTGAAGGTGATCGTGAGTGGTCTGGTCTTTGGCCTCAATGGCGAGGGCCAGCGCCTCGATGGTGCGCAAGTGCAGGTCGGCCATCTCTTCGACGTGCCGCTTCTCGTCTTCTAGCTTGCCCAGGTACAAGCGGTACGAGCGATAAATGAGGTAGATGGCGGGAACGAACAGGAGGGAAGTCTCCCAGTTGAAGGTGTGATTGAACCAGCCTATCGCGCCCGCAATGCCCGCACCGACGAGTTAATAGGGGAATGACCAGAAATAGCAGTCGACCAGAATCTTGTGAAGTGGCCGGGCCTCGCTTACCGAAATCACCACGGCGATGCTTCCGGCATTGACGATGAAATAGGTGCAGGCGGCGAGACACAAAACGATCGGGCGGCTGTTGACCAGCTCGATCACGGTGGGATTGTGGTAAACCAGGTAGGCGACGGCGGTTGAGAGGGATCCGGCGCAAACGTTGAAGGTCAACTGGATGGCGCTGGGCCGGTTGGGATATAGACTCTGGGCCAGCATCGCGACTGCGGCCAGAGTCATGGCCTCAGCGTAGCTCAATTCCGCGATGGCCACCAAAATGAAAAGAAAGCTTACCGAGAGTGTGCCGGTGATGCCTGGCAAAGTAACCCGCAGCCGCGAGGCCAGGATAGCGATGCCAAGATAGCAGATGAATTCCGCGATGTTCTTGCTGGTCTGATGGACTCCGCCGTAAAGCAGCGTGGCCAGTCCTGCGATCACAACCAGAGTGATGAACAGTTTGGCGGAGAAAGGCAGGCTTCTCCACGA
>JASIKQ010000187.1 GCA_030049565.1 Candidatus Sulfotelmatobacter sp. | reverse complement strand
GTCGGCGCACAACAGCGCAGCCAGCAACAGCGCCAGAACCCTGCTTGGCCATCGACTTAGACTGAAAGTCATGCGCATCTCTCCTCAAAAACGAAACCGCGCCGTCATCGTAATCTGCCGCATCGCACCTACGGCAGTGACGCGTCCAAATGTCGGCGATGTAACTGATGTATCGATCGAGCTGTAGTTGGGGATGTTAAATACATTCGTGGCCTGTGCGCGCAACTCCAATGTGCGCGACTCTCTCACCGGAATCACTTTGGTGATCGCCATATCGAACACGTGCGTCGGCGGACCGATGATACTGTTGCGCCGGGCATTGCCATATTGTCCGGGCGGCGGGGCGGCAAAGGCTGCGGTATTGAACCACTTGCCAATTGACGGATTCGAAATCTCAATCGATTGTCCCGCAACCAGATTCGGGCGCAGCGTGTTATTCGTACCGCCATTCAGTTCACTGGCATTGTTCACATAGTGCGGCGTGAATGGAGGTCCGGAGGCGACGGTCCAATCGCCGCTCCACAGCCAGTCGCCAAAGATTGCGCGCAGCGGAGTGTTTCCCGTTAGCCAGCGCCGATCGTGCCCGAAAGGCAGCTCCCACAAATAATCCCCGGTGAACCTGTGGGTCTGATTAAAACTGGAAAGCCCGCGTTCTGCCGAGAGATCAAACGGATTCTGCGCCACCGTGTTCGCTCCACTGCCTGCCGAAGCAGAAGGTCCCGCTCCCGCCGCGCCGGTACCACCGGCGCCGAGACCGGGAGAGCTCGCGACCGAAGTGGCTCCGGCGCCAATCGAAGAGGCATCGTCAATCGATTTGGAAAATGTATAAAGCCCGCCAACCGAGAAACCTTTCGCCAGTCGCTTGCGCAGCCGAACCGATCCCGCATTGGCTTCGGAATCGGCAAGCGAATTCTCGTAGGTGAAAGCCTGCACACCGGGAATGCGAATTTGAATGCCCCCGGGGTTAATGGTGCGATTGGGAGCCTCAAGAATGTCGAGGTTCGTGCCCTTTGTTCCCGTGTAGTCAATGTTCAGCAACAACGTGGGACGAATCTGCTGCTGAATATCGAGATTGCGAATCTGCACATAGCCGAATCTGTAATTGGGATTTACCGCGTAGCTGTTGGTGATTTCGCCGGTCGATGGCCTAGGAAAACCGTTCTGCAGGGTCAGATTTCCCGCCCCGGTCTGAATGTTGGTCTGCGCGGTCGAGAACGGAGGCTGAAATGCCAACTGCTGCACAATTCCCTGATACGCGCCCGTGTTGTAGTTGATGCCATATCCGCCCCGCACCACGGTTTTCGACAATGGCTTCCATGCGAAACCCACGCGCGGTGCAAAACCCTTCCGGTCGGGGCGCACCAGGCTCGCGGGTAATTTACCACTATAACGACCAATCTGCCCCGGCAGGACCACAGCAGCAACCACGGGCGCGCCCAGTGCCGGATTCAGCACACCCGGCGAGAGATCAAGATTGGCGATCAGATTATTTTCTTCCGACAGCGGAGACACATATTCGTAGCGCACGCCGAGATTCAGCGTGAGATTCGCACGCATCTTCCATTCATCCTGCGCGTAGAGGTCCCAATAGTTGCCGCGAAAATGGTAGCTGTCGTACCCGTACTGCACAGAGGTCTGCTGCGGCAACCCCAGCAGAAAATCGGCAAAGTCGTATCCCGTTCCGCTTACAGCAGCGCCGTTCGCAATCTGTGATGTATTGATTCCGCTGAACAGGAATGTGCCACGGCCATTGCTGACCGTCTCGGTATTCGGCTCGACGCGGCGAAAGTCGCCGCCCCAGCGCCAGGTGTGCTTAGCGTGAATCCAAACATCGTAATCTGAGATTGTGTACGTCTGGTTGCGCAAAAGCTGCGGCGCCGTATCCTGCAAACTGGCGAAGTTCGTGAATGAAAGGTTGGGCAATCCCCAATCGAAGGGATTCGTCGACACGCCCGCGATTCCCAGCTCTCCCGTGATGTCGTTATTGTAAGCGTAGAGATTCAGCGTGCTGGTGCGGCTGCGATTGAAATCGAAGCGCAGGCTATTGGTCAGTTTGCCGATGCTTCGCACGTAACCGATGGGCACATCAAAACTGCGCACACTGCTATTACCGCCCACGCTGGGAAACGGATTCGTAATCGTCGATCCCGTTCCGTGGTAGTGAAAACCAAAAGTGAGATTGTTGCGTGGCGCGCCCCGACGGCGCCGGCCGGCGGGCGCCGACCCCAGCGTGTGGTTTACGCGCACATTCAGGTCGTCGGTATTGTTGTTGGCCGAAGTTACGTATTGAAAGTTCTGGTAATTGCCCGGAGAAGGCGTCAGATTCGGCAGCGGAATGTAGGCCAGCAATCCTGCCGCAATCGGATTGATGTGCGGGATGGTATTGTTCGGGAATTGAGCCCCCCTCGCCGGATTGAAAATCTTTACCAGTGATCCCGCTGCCGGGCCGGAAGTATAACTAGTCTGCGAAAAATTCCCCTGTCGCTCCAGCAGCGTGGGCACAACCGAGAATTGATCGAATGGATTCTCCCCGCGCTTGCCATTGTAATTGACAAAGAAAAATGTCTTGGCGCCGCCGTGATAAATCTTTGGAATGTTGAGCGGCCCGCCGATTGATCCGCCAAAACTGTTTTGCTCATACGCCGGGTTCGTGGGCGGCTCGGCTATCAGCGCATAAGGCGCAGCGTTCAATGCGTAATCGCCAATGCCGTAGTAGATCGATCCGTGGGGATGATTAATGTCGAAACCTCGCCGTCCCATAATCATCATCGGGGCGCCGCGTCCGCCTCCACCGCCGAAGCCACCCCCTCCCGGCCCGCCGAATCCTTGCGCTCCGAACCCTCCTCCTTGCTGGCGAGCATCGTCGATGCGCTGTTGCAGTTCATCCCCGCTCATTGAATTGAATGGATTCGATGTGTTGCCGGAGACAGCAATCGACTCCGTCGCGCTGTCGGGAGCAATGCCCGGCACCGGCATGCCCGACGGTACGACCTCGCTCGCGGCATTGCCACCGCCTTCCTGCTCAGTCATGCTCTGCATCAGGGCAAGACTTTGGTATCCCCGCTGTCCGCCGCCTTGCCCGGGCGGCCTGCGCGGCTGAGGCGGCGCTTCGTGTGTGCGCGACAATAGGGTCAACTCAAAGTTCGCTTGCACATTCAGGTGAGATGCGTCGATCACCACTTTCTGTATGCTGTTTGCAAACACTGCCATCTGGACTTGAACCGTGTAGGAACCATAAGAGGGAACCGCCGCCGAATAGCTGCCGTCAACCTCGGTCCATGTGGAAATTTTTTCCGCGGATGCTCCTGCCGTAGACGGTTCTGTAGAAATGGAAACCCCCGCGCCCGGAATCGGCATATTCCCCGATTTCACTACACCGTGAATCGTTCCAGCCGCAGAAGGTTTCGAATCAGACTGCTGGGGAAGCGTCTTCGGATCAGGCGTTTTCAGGTCGGAGGTCTTCGGGACGGACTGGGCTATAAGATATCCGCCGGCGAGCAACAGCCATAAGGCCACGAGCCAGCCGCGAATATTGACCCTCCACGTCGCCATCATCGAGCATTTGTCCCCATACCAGTCCCTCCCCTGTGTGGGATGATAGTCCGAACCATCGGAATTCACGGTAAAGTTTTGTCTGTTACTTTCGGCTTGGCACTGCTCGAAAACCACCGAGCGCATGGCGACAGATTCCAGCCGGCAACATTTGTTCGCTGTTTAGAGCGCCTTGTGGGAAACAACAAGTAAAGATTCGTAAATCCCGCGACGTTTTCGCAACCCCAGGTTCATAATCTCGTTATTAGTATTATCCATCGAAAGAATTTCCAGCTTCAGAGGAGAGAACATTATGCTTAAGAATTGCTTGCTTACGCTTATGCTGGCCGGCCTTATTTACGCGGCCACGCCCTTGGTGCCTGCGCAGAACAGCCAAGCTAACGATCAGCAGTCCCCGCCTGCAGGCGGCCCACCCGAGCACGGCCACCGCCAGTTCGATCCGCAGAGCATGACCGACAGGCTGACCAAACAACTGAATCTCACCAGCGATCAACAGACCAAGGTCCTGGATATTTTGAAATCGCAGCAATCGCAGATGGAGAGCGTGCGATCGGACACCTCACTTTCTCGCGAAGACCGGCGGGCGAAGATGATGGACGTTCGCAAAGCATCCGACAGCCAGATTCGTGACATACTTGACGCCAACCAGCAGAAGAAATGGGACCAGATGCAGAGCCAGCGCGGGGAACGGCACGAACATCAAGGGGGACAGGCCGGGACGCCCAACTCAGATCAGCAATGATCGCCTTTTCGTGACTTAGTTCAAGCGATTTGCTGGGGTTCCTCACTCGCAAGTGCGGAGCCATTTTTTTGTTTCAAATCGCGTCTTATGTTGCGTTCCTCGATGCCGCTGCAGTGCTACCAGCGAAGATCCGTGTACCGCAACTTTTGCACTGAGCAATCATAATTCGGAGGCTTGATCAGCAAGAACTCAAATTGAAATTTTTTTCCGGGGCCATACATTGCATTCCGTGGATCTTCAGACTAACTGAGATCACCGGCCTCTCAGCAGTTATGCCGAAAGTGCGTAAGTAAAAAATCCAAGTGTCCCTAGCGCAAAGGCTACCTCGACATACCACCACTTGGCTGCGCGAGTCGCAGCCACGAATGAAAGGACTACTGCCAAAAGCCCTGCACCAAGGACCATCCTGTATTCGTTCTGTGGTCCTGCAAGATTATCGACAAGGCGATCTGCCAGGTGCGGATTCAGCAGCGAGAGCCAGAGCAGCACAGTCAGCAGCATGGCAATTGTGCCTAGCAGATGCGCGATGGCACGTCCCATAAACTAAATGTACTCCAAGG
>JASIKQ010000186.1 GCA_030049565.1 Candidatus Sulfotelmatobacter sp. | reverse complement strand
CGAGCATCATTTCGGTTGGCGCCCGCATTCCGAAGAGCCGGACAAGAAAAACGATCCCACGCTCCTTCGCCGCGAAGCCGGGGACGTCACCGTCAAACCAGAGCAGGGCAAAGTTTCCGTCTATTTCAACGTCGATAACGGGAGCGGCAAAATTCGCGGCGTGTACTTGCAGGAGAACGCCGCCGTCGCGCCCATCTTCGAAGCCTGGATGCAGCCCTTCAAAGATCTCGGCATGACCACGCTCACCATGCGCAACACCGGAGGCACCGATCATCAGTCCTTCGACGCCGTCGGCATCCCCGGCTTCCAATTCATTCAAGACCCGCTCGACTACGAAACTCGCACCCACCACTCCAACATGGATGTCTACGACCGCCTGCAACCCGACGATCTCAAACAGATGGCGGTTATCGTCGCCGGCTTCGTCTACGACGCCGCCATGCGCGATCAAATGCTGCCCCGCAAACCAATCGAAAAGGGATTACCCAAAGAACCGGAAAAGAAAGACGACCACTAGGCAACTGTCATACTCATCTCAGGAATGATGCCGTGAAGCGGCCTCTTCTCGTAGAGCATCTTTGGGTGGCGCAGCGCTTCAGCGCCGGGTGCCCCCATCTTTGCACGTTCTTTGCGCAAAGGTGGGGATGTCGTCGACCTCCTATTTATAACGAGGGCGCTGACTATACCTCATCCCAGCTCTTCGGTACATTGACATAAGACCGATCCAGCTTCGCGACCGACTCGCAACCCAGCAGCCGCAATGTTCGCTCCAGATCGGTTCTCAAAATTTCGATCGCCCGATCGACCCCGGCTTCGCCCGCTGCCGCCAGTCCGTAAGCATAGGCGCGGCCGCACAGCACGGCGCGCGCTCCCAGGCAGAGCGCCTTCACAATATCGGTGCCGCGGCGAATGCCGCCATCCATCAGCACTTCGATGCGCCCTTGCACCGCCTCCACCACTTCCGGCAACGCCCGCAGCGCAGCCGGGAGCCCATCTAGCTGCCGTCCGCCATGATTCGAAACTGAAATCGCCGCCACTCCTTCATCCACCGCCCGGCGCGCGTCATCGGCGGTCAACACACCCTTGATGACGATCGGCCCCTTCCAATGTTCGCGAATCCATTTCAGATCGGCCCACGTCGGAGTTGATTCCGCCAGCGCCGCGTTGATATCCACCAGCGGCATCTGGCCCTTGCCAGGAATAATCACATTGGGCAGCCCCGGCAAACCGCCATCGCGCAGATAATCAATCAACCATCCCGGCCGCTCCAGGATTTGCGGCACAAACGGAATCTTTTCGAAAACGCTTCCACTGATCAGCTCTTTCATCCCATTGCGATAATCTCTCTCGCGAATTCCTGAGACCGCTGTGTCGATCGTGACCACCAGGGCGGAAAATCCGCAGTTGCGCGCCCGGTCAATCGCCGCCTCGGCCGCCCCGCGTCCGCCCATCAGATAGAGCTGGTAGAAAACCGGCCTACTGGACGCGGCTCGAACGTCTTCCAGCCTGTGCCCGGAAATGGTCGAGAGAATATAAGCCGTGCCCGCGCGTCCCGCAGCCCGCGAAGCAGCCACTTCGCCTCCCGGATGCATCAGCCGGCTGTAACCAACAGGCGCTAGCAAGAAAGGCAGCGCCAGATCGAATCCCAGCACGCGCACGCCCAGATTGCACTTCCCACACGCCACTGCGTGGCGTGGACGGAACGTAACGTCGTTAAAGACTCGGCAATTCTCCCGCAGCGTAACTTCGCCCTCGGCGCCGCCGTCGAGATAATCGAACACCGACTTGGGCACGCGCTGGCGCGCGATTGGACGGAAGTCTTCAATGCAAATCACGTGGGGCGAGGCAACCGAACGTTGCAGTTTCGACATAGGTTATCCCCGGGCACATGCCCGCCATCTTTAGAACCCGCCATGCTACCACCCCCGCGAGGCGGGAAGAAATTCCATACCTGTTGCTATTGACAATTAACCCCAGATGAATCGCAGTGATTGCTATCACATCGGGCTGTAGGTTTCATCACTGAAGCTTGTTTCGCGGATTCTCAAGCTGTTCGTAACGGCAGCCAGTATCGCGGCCGCCGCGCTCCATAAAACACCCTCTCAAGGATCAATTCACAACTTGCGTAACCTCACGACTTCGAGAGGATGTCACTTGCACCTGGCTCGACCATGGGTCCGATGATGCAAACTGCGCATTGCCTCTACAGCAAAGGCTGCAACGGCGGAAAGAAGCACTGGGTGGGAACACGCGCAATGATAATCAAACGCGGGTTCGTTCGAGGTTGGCATCTTCCGCAACCAATGCGGGCGCCGCGTTTGCCGTGGCAACCGGGACTGCATCCGGAGCAGGCTCTGGGGCAACTGCGCGCCTGGCTCCAACGCGCTGGATGCGAATTTGGCCGCGCGCGTAGACCGCCAGCAGCGCGGCTACTGCCTCGGGATCGAGCCGCTTGCCCGCCAGATTTTGGATGATCTGCAGCGCTTGCTCCGGCGTGTGCGCCGTTTGATAGGGACGATTCGTGGTCAAAGCATCGAAGGTGTCAGCGACGGCGATCACTCGCGCCAGCAGCGGAATCTGATCTCCCTTCAGTCCGTAGGGATAGCCGCGGCCATCCAGCGCTTCATGATGCAGCTCAATACCGGGGAGCATTTCAGCGAGCTGAGTGACCGGGCGCAGAATGTTAGCGCCCTTGGTAGTATGGGTCTTCATCACTTCAAATTCCTCGGCCGTGAGCGCGCCCGGCTTCTTCAGGATTTCGTCTTCGATGCCGATCTTACCCACGTCATGAAGCTGTGCGGAAATCTGCAAGGTTTCCATGAAGGGAGCGGGCAAATTCATTTCTTTGGCAATCATCAGCGAGTAACGCGTCACGCGGTCGGAGTGGCCGCGGGTGTAGGGATCTTTTTCGTCGACTGCGCCTGCCAGCATTTGAATCGATCCCAGGAACAATGCGCGATTTTCTTCCGCTGCGCGCTTTAGATCTTCGACGAACTGCTCGAGCTCGCTGGACATGGTGTTAAAGGTTTCGGCGAGTTCGCCAATCTCGGTGCGGCTGCGCACGTGAGCGCGCTGGGAAAAATCTCCACGTGCCAGGGCCCGGCCGGACTGCGCCAGAATTTGCAGAGGATTGGTAATCCTTCGCGCGGCAATAATGCTCACGACAATGCTAACCAATACCGCGAGCATTGCCAGCAGCCGGGCGGTGCGCTGCATCTCGTAAACCCCCCGATAGGCTTCGCGCCGCGGTTTTTGCACCACCACTGCCCAGTCGAGCGCGGTCACCGGACTGTAAGTTCCGAGCATTTCCACGTTCTCTTTGCCCTGTCGCACTGCAAATTCTTTGGTAGCAGCCAACTGCGCCTTGCTGCCCTCGTCCACAAAATTGCGAACGATCTCCAGATTCTTCATCTCCTGCCCGGTCACGTATTGCGGAGTGCCGGCGGCGACAAGCCGTCCCTGCGCATCGACGACGTACGGGATTAATCCGCCGCCGCTGACCTCCTGCAGCCGGCGAATCAGAAATTGCAGATCGACAACCGCACCCACCATGCCGAGAAAGCGTCCACCGTAACTGACGGGATTGCTCACCAGAACAACCGTGCGGGAAAATTTTCCATCGTCCACTTGCAACGCCTGCCCGTTGTAGGCGCGGCCGTCGCGGGCGGCATCGTAGGCGTGTTGCAACTCGCGCTGTAGAAACGCATCGGGCGCAATGCGTCCCGCCGAAATTCCCTTGCCTTCGGAGTTGAGCAAAGTCGCGTAAGCGAGTTCATCGGAGGAAGAAACAAAATTTTCC
>JASIKQ010000185.1 GCA_030049565.1 Candidatus Sulfotelmatobacter sp. | reverse complement strand
ACTTCCATCATTTTTTGCACCATGTCATAAGAGTGCATGGTCCGGAAGTAGAGAATAATGTCGTCTTTAGTGGCGGGATCGGTGTCAGCGGTTTGCGCCCAAATGGGTGAGCTGACAGCAAGACACAGGATCGTGACCAGAAACACTCTCATAGCGGCCTCCGGGTAAGTTGCAAGGCTAATCCATCGATCGTGGCTAATCAACTGCTTTTGCGGCACTTCTCATTAGCTGGAAGCTCGGCCGGCTGCGAAGTTGGCGTGATCACTTCATCCCGCCAATCTCTGTTACTCTCATGCTTCATGTTCGCTGCGCCACAATTGACCGCCGTTTATGGCACGGCTGCGGCCATGGCCTGGGGTACCAGCGACTTTCTGGGCGGCTATTTCACCCGCCGTGCCAATGCTTTCTTATTCACGGCGGTTTTCAATCTCGGCGGCCTGATTCTGGTGGGCACGCTCTGCGCAGCCACCCACGCTGGTTTTCCCGCGCAGCGCAGCGCCCTATGGGTGCTGGCCGGTGGCATGGCGGGAAGCACAGGAGTCGCCATCTTCTTTCGCGCACTCTCCATAGGAAGAATGGGCCTGATTGCCCCCATTGCCGCCGTTCTCGGCGCTGCGATTCCGGCCATTTTTTCCATGTTCACAGAAGGACTTCCCGGCAAGATCGCACTTCTCGGGTTCGTATTCGCCGTTGCCGGACTGTGGCTCATGACGCGCTCCGAAGATGGCAATACTCCAGAAGGCATTGGCCTGGCAATTCTCTCCGGCATCGGTTTTGCCGGCTTCTACATTTGTGTTCGCCAGGCGGGTGAGGGCTCAGCCCTTTGGTTCGCCACGATCACTCGAACCGGGGGCTTGATCATCACCGGCCTGATCGTCCTGCTGCAACGCAGATTTCGCGACATCACCGCATCTGGTATTCGCGGAGCGGTTATCGCCGGCGGAATCGATTCCATGGGTACTCTGCTGTTCGTTCTCGCCAGCCAGAGCGGCCGCCTCGATGACGCAGTCGTCATATCGTCGCTTTACCCCGCGGTGACCGTGCTGCTGGCACGACTGGTTTTGCAGGAACACTTCACTCGCTGGAAATTCGTCGGCTTATTAGCCGCGCTCGCCGCAGTGCCCATGATCGCCACGGGATAGATCGCCACGGGATAGCGATCATTCTCTGCTCTAGAATTGAGAATAAAAAAATGCCCCTGGTCGAAATCCAGAATCTCACCAAGATTTATCCGCACAGCGAACCGGCGTTTGGTGGAAAGCTCAGGCGCGGAGACGAAATCCGCGCCGTGGATGAAGTCTCCCTCGACATTCACGAGGGAGAGACTCTCGGCCTGGTCGGAGAGTCGGGCTCCGGCAAGAGTACGCTCGGACGGTTGATCTTACGTCTGATTGAGCCAACTGCTGGAAGCATTCGGTTCGAGGGCCGTGACCTGCTGGGCGCCGGCCACAGCGAATTGCGCCGCCTGCGCCGCGACATGCAGGTCATTTTTCAGGATCCCTTCGCCTCGCTCGATCCCCGCTACCGCGTCGAAGACATCATCGCCGAAGCGCTCATCATTCATGGAATGGATCGGCAGGGCTGGGAAGGGCGCGACTTTAGTCGTGCCACTGTGGGCTTAACAAAGAGAACCGCCCGCCGCGCCCGCGTCATCGAACTCCTCCGCGCCGTCGGGCTCGATGAATCCATCCTGCGCCGCTTTCCTCACGAATTCAGCGGCGGACAGCGCCAGCGCATCGGTATCGCCCGCGCGCTTGCTCTTCGTCCCAAATTCATCGTAGCCGATGAGCCGGTCTCCGCTCTCGACGTCAGCGTGGGTGCGCAAATCGTAAATCTTCTTGCGCAACTCCAACGCGACTTTGGCCTGACTTATCTTTTCATTTCGCACTCGATGCCGGTGGTGCGCTATCTTGCCACGCGCATCGCCGTCATGTATCGAGGCAAGATCGTGGAAGTCGGGTCCACTGAGCAGATCACCGAGAGCCCGCAACATCCGTATACACGCAGCCTGTTGCAGGCGACGCCGGAATTGGCCACATGAGATTCATGCCATACTTTTCCCATGGCCGCTATTCCATCCACCCGCACCCGCGATCTGATCGAACTCTTCATCGGTTATGGCGCGATCATGGGCGTCATCTGGTCACCCGAGCGATTGCAAAATATCCTTTCGCCGGTTGTCCTTGCGCTCACCCTGGGAATCATTCTCTTGCGCCGGCCCAGCCGTGACGAACTAGGACTCGGTGGGCTCGGCCTCCTTCCATCTCTCTGGATCTTGCCCGCGGCCGCTGTACTTGCCGCAATAAGCGTATTTGTGGCCGCTAGAATTGGCACCCTGCACCCCCTCTACCATGCCGATTTCGGGCACGTTTCCGGCTACGTTCTCTGGACCATCTACCAGCAGGTCTTGTTGCAGGACTTCTTCATGCCGCGCCTCTCTCACTTTGTGCGGAATGAAGTTGACGCCGTGTTTCTTACTGGCATTCTCTTCGCTGCGGCGCACCTGCCAAATCTTCTGCTCACCGCCGCCACGTTGATCTGGGGCATCGCGTCATGCGCAGCATT
>JASIKQ010000184.1 GCA_030049565.1 Candidatus Sulfotelmatobacter sp. | reverse complement strand
AGGGGAGTGGGGATTCCTTACTTCGCCGGCAACAATAATGCACTTGATCCTAGCGGTAATTCGGCTTGCAATGCGAAAGCGCTCGCCTTGGATGGCGGCACGCCTGGAGCGTCCACAGAATCGCTCGCGTACTTTGGATGTTACGCGAGTGGCAACTCAATCATGATTCCGCCACCGCTCGGCCAGTTTGGCAACATGAGCCGCAATACGTTTCCGGACCTCGGCTTCAGAAATCTGGATTTCTCACTCGCCAAGAATTTTCATATAACCGAGCGATACCGGGTGCAGTTGCGGGCGGAGTTCTTCAACATTTTGAATCATCCGAATTTTGCCAACCCTTATGGAGGGCAAAACGGATTCGGCCTGAACGATCCTTCTGTGCGTCCTTTCGGTTGCGGCTGCGCCACGCCGGATATAGCCGCGGCGAATCCGGTAATTGGGTCGGGCGGCAGCCGGGCCATGCAATTTGCCGGAAAATTCATATTCTAGGTTCGGAAAATCGAAAATATCGCGGGCCGGACGACTTCCGTCCGGCCCTTTGTTCGTAGACAACTTATCAATCGCAAAGCAGGGAGATCGAGCCGGATATGATGACAAAAGCACAATTTCATTTTTCAGCTCTTCTACTAGGATTTCTTGCAGTTATGTCCACTACGACGTTTGCGCAGGGTACGCCTCCGGAAAAAGGCCCTCGCCGCGAACGCACCATCGAGGAAATTACAGTCGAAGCCATTCACCGCGCCGAGGTTGGACAATATCCGCTGATTGGGCTCGATCCCCATGACGTTCGCGAGGCTTTTGAGCACATTCATACCGCCGACAAAGACCAGTGGGCCGCAGCTTTCATGCAGGTTGGAGATCGATACTTCAGCGAGGCAAAGTCGCTAGAGAAATCAGACCCGCAGAAGGCGAATGCCGATTACATCCGCGCCTGGCGGCTTTATTCTTTCGGACGCTGGCCGATTCCGGCATCTCCCGGCAAACAAAGATCGTACGAAAAAGCGATTGAAGCGTTCTTGGACCATGCGAAATTTTTCGATCCGCCGCTGGAAGTGGTTCACATTCCATTCGAGGGGAAAGAAATCATCGCTTACCTGCGGCTTCCCAAAAATGCAAAAGGCCCTGTCCCGCTGGTGATTGCGGTGAACGGTTTGGACAGCCGCAAGGAAGATCTTACTGAGAGCTTCAGTGCGATTCTCCCGTTCGGGATTGCCTATCTCGCAGTAGATGGGCCAGGAACCGGACAGAACCCGATCAAAGTCAGCCCGACAGCCGATCGCGTCCTGTCGAAAGTGATCGACTATGCACAGTCGCGGCCGGAAGTTGACAAGAATCGCATCGGAATGCATGGCGTGAGCTGGGGAGCTTATTGGGCGACGAAGATGGCAATCGTTGAACGTTCTCGGCTGCGCGGGTGCAGTGCGCAATCTCCGCCGATCGACAACTTCTTCCAGCGAGAGTTTCTGATGAATTCTCTGCTGGGAAACCGCGAGTATTTATTCGACCAGGTTCCTGCGCTGATGAACATTCTCGAAGGCGTGCACACGCTCGATGAAATGGCGGATTATCTGCCTAAGTTATCGCTCGTTCAGGAGGGTCTGCTCGGCAAGCCGATGGCACCCATGCTCGTGATCGCAGGTGTTCTCGACACGCAGGTGCCGATCGACGACGAATACCTGCTGCTCAGCAAGGGCGACGTGCCGAAAGAGGCTTGGATCAATCCTCGCGGCGGTCATTTGGGACGGCAGGTTGGGGTCTGGCCCGATCCCCTGATTTTCAAGCAAGTCATTATTCCCTGGTTGGTGAAGACGCTGCAGTCGCCGACGAGCTAGGTTGTACGAACTGGCGGTACCCAATTACGTTTGTGTGCTTTGGTTTGTCTGGTCTTCTTAGGCTGCTTGCTGCTTCGAAAGAGGCAAATGGTGCTTGACGATACCAGCCCTGATCCTTGGCGCACTTGCGTTCGGCCTATATCTTGGTTTCCACTCGTTCTGATTTGGGCCAACGAGTGTAATCGCTTGATGGCGGGAGTTGACTCAAAAGGCCAAGGAACTGGGACGGGTTATGTCGCTTTTCCGCTACTGCAGCTTCGCGTACTCTGCCTTGGCCTCCTTCAGGATGGGAAGGTCGGGATCCGCGCCCTTCCACATCGCAAAGAAATCCTGATATGCCGTGCGGGCGTTCGCGGTATCGTGCTGCGCCGCTAAAGCACGAGCCAGGCCGAGTTGCGCGAGCGGATAATAAAACGAGAATTGCTGCAGCCCACCGCGGCTTAAGTATTTGCGGAACTCTTGAACGGCGTTCGCCGCGGCGCCGTTGGCAAAGTAAGCTTCGCCCAGGAAAATGTGGGTTGCTAAATACGTGCCGTCATCATACGGCTGAGCAACGGCAAGCGTTTGAACGGCGGCAGCCGCTTTACCGTGACGCAACTGCAATCGCGCATCCACCTCCGGAACAAAGATGTTCTGCATGAAAGTATCGTCAGGCTTTGCGCTCCGGGCTTCGGCGATCAGCGACTCCGCTTTCTGGTCTTGGCCGACCGCAGCGCAGATATACGCAACTCGGGCGACGAAAGACGGGTCGTGCGACAATGCCAGTGCTGCATTAGTTTGCTCAGCAGCCCGGGAAGAATACCCAAATGCCGCATCTGTCTCCGCTTCGTCCGTCAACTGGTCTGCGGCTACATCTGCAACGCCCAGACTCTTGGCCCGTTCGACGGCACGCGCCCGCAACTCCCTCTCGTGAGACAACTGACCAAGCGCCGCAGCATGCGATGCTTCCAGTCCCAGCACCCGCAGTTCACCTTCCGGAGTGGCCTTGGCCGATTCTTCCATGCTTGCCGCCTTTGCAGTGTCTCCATGCAGAATCGCGGACTCCGCTAAAAACAGAAAAAGACTGCTGCTCTTGATATTCCGCTGCTGTGCCTGCGCCAGTAGAGCATCAGAATTATCGAAACGTCCGAGGGCCCGGTAAGCAAGGCTACCCTGAAGATAGCAATTGAGAGTGTCGGGCTGAAGGCGGATCGCCTCCAGACAATTTTCAATCATCTTCTCATATCGCCCAAGGACCTGATAGGAAACCGCTACATTAATGCGGGAAACTTCGTCCCGCGGATAGGTTTGCTTCATCAGCTCCCAGGCCTGAATATCCTTTTCTATTTGCCCGGTATTATCGTAGTAATAGGCACTGATGTATAGCCGCTCGTATTCGCTGGTGCGATCACGCAGCTCGAAAGCCTTGGCTACTTCTTTTGTCGCCAACGATGGCTGACCCGTATTATTAGCGACGATGCCAAGGCGCAGATGCGCAAACGCAAAATTTGGATCGAGCTCGATTGCCCGCTGATAGAAGGGCATGGCCGCAATATCTTCCAGCTTGTTGTGCTGCTCATCGCCGAGCGTGAAAGCCTTCAGAGCCTCCAGCGAAGAAGTGGTGGCCTGGTCCAGCGGCTTGTCGAATTTCTGCACCGAGGTCAGCGACTCGCCTAGTTTCTCGCGGAGCTTGGTGGCAGCCTAGCCCAGACTGCTCAAGACTGCATCTTTGCCAGTCGCCTGCTGCTGAACTTGACCGAGCGAATCTCCCGTTGAGGCGTTGATAGCTTCCAAGGTGATGAGATATTGGCTGCCCACTGCGGCAATGGATCCGGTGAGCATTGCCTTGATCCCATCGCGTTGACAGATTTCACGACCGATGTCGCTGGTGACGACTTGATCTGCTGGCCGCCCCATGTATTTCAAGGTCTTCTGCACCTGCTGTTCAGGTACAACATTCAGAAAGGGCGATTGCTGCAGATCGACAGTCAACGCTTTTTTCAGCGTGCCATCAAAGACCGCGTCTCCGGTGGTATTCACGAAATCGTTCACGAGGATGGAGTCCTTCTCCGTGATAGCGTGCGTGCGATGCTGGTAGAGAAAGAATGCAATAGCTGCTGCGACACAGACCAACGCCGCCCATGCCGCATATTGCCATTTCGGTCGTGGCTGGGTGGGAACAGCGCCAGAACTCGGTCGGCTTTGCGCAGGTGCCGAGGAGGACGAGGCGCTGGCTCCCACCGCGATGGGAGTTGATTCACTCTTCGCTGCCGAGCGAATCCCCGATCCGCTGCCTGAGGCGGTTGCTGAGGCAGTCTCTCCGACCTCCAGCACAGGGGTGCGCCCCGATTCCAGTTCTCGCCGCACGCGTTTCAAATCGGCGCGCATATCCGCCGCATTTTGATATCGAAGCTCCCGATCTTTATCCAGAGCTTTGTTGATGATCTCTTCGAGCTTCGGTGGAATCGCAGGGTTAATGCGCACTGGCGCGACTGGGGCGCGTTCCAATATGGCGTGAAAAATCACTGCCGAGGTTTCGCCGCGGAAAGCCACCGTCCCCGTTGCCATTTCGTAAAGAACACCGCCAAAAGAGAAAAGATCGGTGCGGCGGTCGAGTTCTTTGCCCTTCGCCTGCTCGGGCGACATGTACGCCACTGTGCCCACCGTCGAGCCGGGACTGGTGAGGCATTCCTCATTCACCGCAGTCGCCGCTGTTGCCTGATCGGCTCGTGCGCCGAACGGCGTCATTTTCGCCAGCCCGAAGTCCAGAATCTTCGCGTGGCCTCGCTTCGTCACAAAAATATTCGCGGGCTTAATGTCCCGATGGACAATGCCGGCGGCATGGGCGGCATCGAGAGCGTCGGCAATCTCGCAGCCTAGCGACAGTACATCGTCGATCTCCATCGGCCTGCCGCCGATGCGGTGTTTCAAGGTCACGCCGTCCAGAAACTCCATCGCGATGAACGACTGCCCCTCGTGCTTGCTGATTTCGTAGATGGTGCAGATGTTGGGATGGTTGAGGGCGGAGGCAGCTCTGGCTTCGCGCTGGAAGCGGCTGAGAGCCTGCGGGTCTTGGGCTACATCAGTGGGGAGGAATTTTAGCGCGACAAAGCGACCGAGGTCGGTGTCCTCCGCCTTGTACACGACGCCCATCCCGCCACCGCCGAGTTTTTCAATGATGCGGTAGTGCGAGATGGTCTGGCCAATCATTAGGCTGGAATCTTAGGACGAGGAGGTGAGGCAAGTCAATGAAGGACAAAGACGTTGCATCGAATATGGGCAGTCAAGCGGCGCAAAATCGCGATACCACTCATCAACCCTTTCGAGGGTCCGAGACATTACTTCGTCACAATGGTTTTCTCGACATCCGCTTCGAGTTCCGAAAGGAAGAGATCAATCTTTTCGACCAGCGACGGGAAGAGATATTCCTTGGGAAGCCACAACTTCACGTGTTCACATTCCACCGGCTCGTAGGCGGTCATCACGATCACGGGGAAGCCAGGAATCTTGCCACGCACGGCCCGCGCCAGTTCCACGCCGCTCATGCCGGGCATGTGGGAATTGGTCACCAAAAGATCGAACCGCTCTCGATCGAAAGCATCCAAGGCTTCCGACGCGCTTATGGCCGGAATGGCGCGATAGCCCTGAGCAGTCAGGATGTCGCAGGCGAAGCGGCAGAGCATTTCATCGTCGTCAACCACTAGGATCTTTTTCATGGCGTGACTCCTACAGCCGATTCTTCGGCGACAGCAGCCATTGCTTTGGTGAATGCGAGCGTTCCATCGGGCTTCAAGGTTACGTTGATGCAGTCGCCGGTGGCAATCTGGCGGGTCGCAACCAGATTGGCCATCGCGTAGACGATACGGCGTTCAATGACACGCTTCAGGTGGCGAGCGCCGTACTTCGGGTCGGTGCCTTCCTTCAACAGGTACTTTTTCACTTCCGGCGAGCAGCGGAAGGTGAAATGACTCTGGCCCATTGCGTCCATGATGCGCTTTTGCACCTTGGCGAGTTCCAACTCCAAGACATGCTCAAGTTGTTCCGGACGCAGGGTGCGGAAGACGACCACCTTGTCGAGACGGTTCAGGAATTCCGGCGAAAACTTTTTTCGCGCGGCTTCCGTGGCGGTGCGTTCGATCTTGGCGTCTAGGTCTTTATCCGCGATGGCGTCGTGCGGAGCGAAGCCCATGCCTCCCTGCACCAGATCGCTCATCTGCGAAGCGCCCAGGTTGGAGGTCAGAAAGATGAAGCTTTGTGAAAGATCCACGTGAGTGTTGTCGCCGAGAGTCAGCGTGCCTTTGTCGAGGATCCCCAGGAGAAGTTGCCACAGGGCTTCCGAGGCCTTCTCAATTTCGTCGAAGAGCAGGAGCGTGAGTTTCAGAGTCTCCGTGTGCCAGTGATTGACTGATTCTTGGCTGAGGATGGGTTGGGTCTGACGGTGGCCGATGTAGCCGGGTGGCGAGCCGATCAGTTTTGCGATCTCGTGGTGCTCCTGAAATTCGGCACAGTCCACCTTGATGAAAGCGTGCCGGTTGCCGAAGAGCGCTTCGGCGACTACTTCGACGAGATAGGTTTTGCCCGAGCCGGTGGGACCAAGGAAGAGCAAGTTTCCGATTGGGCGGTCAGGCGGCGTCATGCCGACCAGGAACATTTGATAGATCTCGGTGATGGCCTCGATGGCGGCGTCCTGCCCGACGATGCGGTTGCGCAGGAAGGCCTCGAAATCCCGTGTCGCTTCGCCGTGACGGGTCGGGTCGAGATCGACGGGCGGTTCCTGGACTGAGGAAGCGGAGGGTACGGCTGGCTTTGCTAGGTCGTTGAGCATGCTCCCTCCTGCCCACACTCACCCAACAATTATTATCGGGCTGAAAAACGGGCAAGTCAATGAATGCAAGGACGGTCCGCGGGCGCTGGGCGCATGGTTGGCGTTAAATCCGGTAACGGTCATTGACCCCTGACCCTGGGCGAGACCATCCAAGTCTCAATCACCCCCTTTATCCGAAGGATCAAGTCTCCAAAAGAAAGCCCGATCGCTGCGAAAAGAGGCGCTTTCCTATGTCCCCGGATTTGCCGTGGATGGGGTGGCTCCCATCCAGTTGCTGGCGAGTCTCAGAGCTTATATCGATAGGATCAAAAGCGACAATTTGGCCTGTGAATCACGGTGATTCCCGGACGGGGCAAACCGGAAGCTCAAGCGCGGAGAGCCAGACGGTCCAGAAGTCGGCTTCGGGGACGCGAAGCCCGATATGGCCAACGAGAAATGATAATCGTTTCAAACGGCTTTGACGCTCTCGAGGTCAGTTTGGACGGAGGGAAGCCGGACTCCGAGCTTCCTGCCTACAATTTCGACATCTCGCCTGACGGCAGGCTGGCGGCCTTTACAACTTTCTTGTCCAGCGACCCCAAGAAGAAGCTGGCACTGGTCCCAGTCGATTCTCCGCAGAACACGAAACTTCTGGACCTGCAACGCCCAATCCCGACGGCTCGGGCTGTACGCTTCACCCATGACGGCAAAGCTGTCGTCTATCCTGTCCGCGATCAGGACGTGGATAACCTCTGGCTCCAGCCTCTCGACGGTTCTTCGGGAAAGCAGATCACCAACTTCAAATCGGAACAAATCAGGGACTTTCACTGGTCTTTCGACGGCAGCAAGCTGGGTTTGGTCCGCGGCCACACCGATTCCGATGTCGTGCTGCTGCAAGAGTCCAGACCGTAGGATGCATCGAAACTTCCTCAGTTAGAAAACTCAGTGGATGACGGGCAAACAGAAGTTATGCGGTGCCAGAAGACGGCTTGTGGGAAGTGCAGACTTCCTCGAACCCCGTTTGTGGCCAACTTCCGGACCGCCGACTACACGTCCGATTGATTTGAGCAGTTGGGTGAGGTGCTACCCAGCTCTGCCCGATTGTGCTTTCCGAAGGCTCGGAGCGATTCAAACGCGGTAACGAAAAGAGTAGAATCTTGCGCCAGTCCCCCGGAGAAAAAACAATGCGCCGGTATCACCACATCGGGATTCCCACTACTGAATCGAAGCCTGGGGAGACCCACTTGAAACACCTGAAAGTTTTTGTCGTCAGTCACCAGAAAAGCGAATTCGGCGTGGAATGGATGCGCTTCGAAGCGGAGGCGGCGGTTCCCGACCTTGTCCGACGAGTGCCGCACGTCGCCTTTGAAGTGACCGACCTCTCCTCCGAGCTGGCTGGCCGCGAAATCCTGATTCCCCCGAACAGCCCATCCGACGGTGTCCGCGTCGCATTCATCGTCGAGAACGGCGCGCCCATCGAACTTCTCGAATTTACCGACCCCAAACACCCAGCCCGTTTATCGAACCCAATGGACGAGTAACGGACTACTCTTACCTAATCCGGTAAGGAAGGGTTGCCGACGATCCAGGAGTTATCCTCTTAGCGGGTCGAATCGGGAGGTTCAGGAGAAAAGAACAGATTCTATAGGGCTTCAATCGATGAGTTGGAAACCCGCGCAGAGAGACGCTGCGCCACGAATGCGATGGCGCACTCGAGTTCCGGTGAAATTGGTGCGCGTAGGCAAAACTGTTTGCCCTCGATGCCATAAATCAGCAGGGTCCGCGGCAGACAGTTGATGGCGCGTGCCAATTCCACCGCTTCACGTACGCCGAACACATGCGTTGAGCAGGGAGGGAAATCTTCAGGCAGTCTATCAGCGTGTGCATTCCATATCCGAACTCGACCGGGTGATCCGTTGGGAACAGTAGCATCCACCAGAATGACTTCTTCAAAGCCGGTCCAGGAGTCGATCAAAGAAAAGCTCTCGCCGCTTTGTTCGATGACTTGAACACCGCGGGCTTCGACACCTAGCGTTCGTAGGCGGCGGGCGACAAGCAGACCAGCGGCGTCGTCTCCGAAATCCAAGTTGCCGCAGCCGATGATGCCAACGGGCATGGGGCGAAGGGCCAAGTTTAATCACGCTCCAGATGCAGACGAAGGAAATGCGTCGCGCAAGAAATGCAGGGATCGTAGTTGCGCACCGCCTGCTCGCACTTCCAGGTGATCTCTTCAGTCGGCCGGATCGCAACCTGGATGACAAAGTGCCTGAGATCGTCCTCGATTCGCTTCTGATTCTGCGAAGTTGGAGGAA
>JASIKQ010000183.1 GCA_030049565.1 Candidatus Sulfotelmatobacter sp. | reverse complement strand
AATTCGGCCGCGGCATAGCGATGAAATCTTTGATGCGCCCGGGTACCGGCCGCCACAGATTGTGAATGATGCCCAGCACGGCGTAACAGTCCTGCAGCGAACGCGTGATGATCCGCATGGCGTACAAGTCGTAGACCTGGTCGACGGAGATGCGCTGGCGCTGGAGTTTCTTGTGAATACTGAAGAGGCGTTTGATGCGGCTTTCGACGCGGGCCTGAATGCCCGCCTCTTTCAGCTTGTCTTTGATGATCCCCTGCATCTTCGCGAGAAACAGTTCGCCTTGCTTGCGTTTGGCGTTGACCGCTTTTTCCACCTGCTCGTAGCCTTCGGGATCGAGAAAGCGGAAGCCGAGGTCTTCGAGTTCGCCGCGAATTTTTCCCATGCCCAGGCGGTGGGCGATGGGAGCGTAGATTTCGAGAGTCTCTTCGGCGATTTTGTGCTGCCGCTCGGGATCGAGGTGTTCGAGGGTGCGCATGTTGTGCAGGCGGTCGGCCAGCTTGATGAGCACCACGCGAATGTCATCGACCATGGCGAGCATCATCTTGCGCAGATTTTCGGCCTGCGCTTCTTCGCGGGTGGCGAAGTCAATTTTGCTGATTTTGGTGACACCCTCGACGATGTGCGCGACCTGCTCGCCGAATTCTTTGCGGATGTCGACGATGGTCAGGGTTGTGTCTTCGACCGAATCGTGCAGCAGGCCGGCGGCAATGGCGACCGGGTCCATCTTCATTTCGGCCAGCACCAACGCCACTTCCAGGGGATGCACCAAATAGGGCTCGCCGGAAGCGCGCATCTGGCCTTCATGATTTTTGAGGGAATAGTCGTAGGCTTTATTGACGATGGAAAGATCGTCCAGCGGGCGGTTTTCCTGCATCCGCTTCATCAGCTCGCGGAATTTGGTGAGCGTCAGAGCGGTGGTCGCAATCTGTTGGCGCAGAGTCGCCATGTTGGATTATAGCCTGCTGCTGCTTCAGCTTCGCGGCAGTTTCCGGCAAAAGTCCTCCTCCGCGAAGCTGAAAATGCGCTTCCGCAAACCACCTGCTGGTTGGGAGGAACGGAGACGCCGCGCCGGGACCTGACTTGATTATATCGTGCGGCGCGTGTGCTACCGCCCATGACGGGCGGCTTTACGAATGCCTTATGAAGCCTTTATCCGAATTGCATTTCAATGTGCTTCGAAGGTTGAGGGGATCGGCGAAGGTTCACAGAGGTGGGCAAGTAAGGCTCGCGACATTCTAGAATGAATTCGTGCCTGAAGCTGTCATCGACGAATTCTCCGCCACCGAAGGGCCGATCTCGCGGCGCTTTACGCTTAAGCAACGCATCGTCTTGCGTATCATCATTTTTCTCGGCCATACGTTCATTCGCCTGCTCGGGCCCACGCTGCGGGTGTGCGTTTCGCGCGAGGAGGGCGCGCAGGAAAGGCTCGATCAACGGCCGACGGTCGCTTGTTTCTGGCATGCCTGCCAGATTCCGGCGGCGTATGTGTTTCGCAACATGGGAATTCGCGTGATGAGCAGTAACAGCTACGACGGCGAATATATGGGACGGATCATTCGCAAGTTGGGATTCGTACCGGTGAAAGGATCGAGCAGCAGAAATGCGGTGCGCGCGCTGCTGGGATTGCGGCGGGCGCTCGAAGAGGGATGGACGGTGGCCTTCACCCTCGACGGTCCGCGCGGCCCGCGATACAGAGTGAAGCCGGGGCCCGTGGCGCTGGCGCGGTCATCGGGCGTGCCGATGACCATGTTTTATATGGCGGTCGACCGCGCGTGGGTGCTGAATACTTGGGATCGGCTGATGATACCGATGCCGTTTTCGCGGGTGCTGCTGCGGATTGGAAAACTGATCAACGTCCCGGCGGAAACCAGCGATGCCGAACTGCCTGGCTATGAAGCCAAACTGCAGGCTGCACTTGATCGCTGCGTGGAGTTCGCTGAGGCGAACGTAAACAAGGTTGGGACGGCTGAGTTCCCCTACCACGAGCAAGAGTGAGGCAAACCGTCCGCGATTAGGATAACTTCGGTCGTCGCGGCCGCTGCCTTCGCGCATATATATTTCACCACGGAGGACACCGAGGAACACGGGGTAAAGCTCTTTGCTCTTGCGATTAGCAGTTGACTTTTGCTCTGGTGACGGCTAGTTTTCTGATGTAGTTATTGCGTTCTTTGAAATGTACTTCGGTTTGCGCGTCTTTGCCCCTCGGTGAAGACAGGGAAGCGGGTGAAAATCCCGCGCTGCCGCGCAACTGTAAGCGAGGAAAAAGCAGCCGGCCACTGGTAATCCCGGGAAGGCCGTTGCAGAATCCGGATGCAGGGCATGATCCGCGATCAGCCGTTGGACTGAATGCCAACTGCTAATTGCTCGAAGCCCGAGGCTGGAAGATCGTCGTTTGAACCTCGAAGCATCCTTACTCGCAAAGCCAGGAGACCGGCGCAGACCGTCCACCGCAACCCCTTTCGCGTGAAAAGGAGGATGGTTATGCGCGTACTTCGCGTTTCGCTGTTGCTTTTGACCTCGCTTACAGCCTTCGCTACTGATCTCACGGTTAAAGTTGTCGATCCGCAATCGGCCGCAGTCCGCGGTGCTCAACTGTCGCTCCTGGCAAAAGGCTCGGATATTCCTCTAAAAGTCGCAACCACTTCTGCCGAGGGCATCTTAGATTTTGGAGAATTATCGCCCGGCAGCTACAGAATGCGGGTTCTGGCTGCCGGATTCGGGGAGCAGGTTTTGAACTTCGAAGTCGCGGCTGGATCTCGCGCCGTTAGCAACAGCTTTACGGTCCAGTTGCGGCTTGCGACGGCGTCGGAAACCGTGGTGGTGAGCGCGACTCGAACACCGGCTTTGGCCGAAGAAACGGGCGCGAGCATTTCGACATTGGAAAATGAACAGCTTGCGACCGTGCGCCCGGTGGCGGCTGACGATGCCGTGCGCTTTCTGCCCGGCGCGGTGGTGAATACGGCGGGGCAGCGTGGAGGTTTGTCGTCTCTGTTCGTACGCGGCGGCGATTCGACTTACAACAAAGTGATTGTCGATGGCGTGACGATCAACGAACCCGGCGGCACCTTCGATTTTGGAACTCTGCCGCTTACGCAATCGAACCGCATGGAATTTCTTCGGGGCGCGCAGAGCACGCTCTATGGTTCTGACGCCATGACCAGCGTGGTG
>JASIKQ010000182.1 GCA_030049565.1 Candidatus Sulfotelmatobacter sp. | reverse complement strand
CAGGGCTCCGGTTCGGGAGCTTTCGACGATCTCATTTCCTCCCAGTCGATGTGGCGCTGCAAGTGGTCCCATTCCGAGCGAACGATCATTTCCCGGATGGCAAACCTGAGCTCGCGTTTTGCATCATCCACCCGAACTACAAGCTCGTTTTTGTGTAAACGGAAGTCGATGATTCGGGCGAGCGGAATAATTTGGTTCGAGGCCTTCCCAACGATGACGTAAACAACATCTTTCGATACTAAGGTGTACTCAGGGCAAGACTCAGGAGTCGGGACCATCTGGCTGCCCCCGAGTGCAGCCGCAAGTCCATTATGGACGGGAAGGCAGTCTCCCATGTGCATTCTCACCACTGTGCCGTGTTGATAGATTCCAATTTGCGCGGGAAGAAAACGTGGCAAACCGCAAAGCAAGAAAATCAGCAGAAGGGGCCTTTTCATTGAGCGCCTCCTAAGGAGCATCACCGGGGCGGTAGTAGCCGCGGCGGCTGCGGAACTTCCATTTTTGGCCGTGGGTGGGAAGAATGAGGATGGAATGGAAGTCCGAGGCAGACAAAAGCGGCGCATAGGTTACCATGCGGGCGGAATGCAGATCGTCGATCACATCGTTAACGATTGTGACGGCACCCTCCCCGGTCGGGACGAAACGGCCGCCAAAACCCTCGGCGAGCCCTTGCAACAGCCCCCTGCCACTGCCTGGCTGCCCGCGAGTGCCCACCTCGATGGAGTAAACCTGCGCGCCACTCATCAGCAACTTTTTCCAAACGGTGGAAAGGGATGCCTTACTGATGGTGTCATTGCCATCGGAAAAGAGAATGATGACCGGCCAAGTTTCTGGCTGCCCGCGCTGGATGATGAGGTCGGCCGCCATCTCAAGAGCATCGAACAGCGGGGTTAAACCGCCTCTGGGCAGGGAAGCAAGTTGGCCCTGGTTGAGCGAAGTGCGACAATTTCCGGTGCAAACGAGCCGTGTCTCCAGGCCGTTGAAGGACAGGACCGACAGGCGATCTCCTGCATGCCATGGCCACAGCGAAATCAGTTGCAATACATCAGTGATCTCCTCCTGGAGATGCGGCAGGACCGATTCGCTGAAGTCCATCAATACGACGACATCGAGGTCAATTAGGCCCGCGCGGGTAAATGTGAGGAAATCTCGGACCACCTTCTCGTCGTCAAGCACCACAAAATCGTCGGCCTGCAGTTCCTGAATAGGGCGATTATTCTTGTCGGTCGCGAAAAACACGACACGAACTTCGGAAATGGTGCTGTGATAGGTGGGAACTGGGGATTCCTGGGCCCTTGCTGGAGTGGAGGGATTGAAGAAGAAGGTTGCGGCGATACTGGCTAAGACGGGAAGCAAAGACAAGACGACACGAATGAGCGGAATGCGCAGGAGCGTGGTCTCAATCTCGTTCATCGGGAACCTCCTGTGCGGCAGGAGGCGGCGATTTTGGGCGCCGCCAGGCACATCTCCTGCCCCCTCTCGGGGGGCGCCTCTATGAGGAAGCGCTCCGGACGAGGCATTACACCAATTCCTGTGAGGATTTTGTCGCCAATCCCGCCTGCGCGCAGTGTTTCTGGTCACTGTTCTTGGTGATTGCGGGACGAGCGGGCCTGCGGGACTTCCATCTTCCACTCAGAATGGGTAAATCAGCGTAATCGCAGTATTTCGTCAAACAATTCCTCTTGGGCAGAATATGACAGGACCGAAATCTTGCAGGACACGGCCCGGCTGATAAACCCGCAATCACAGCATTAGGTGATATGCATCATCGCCAGATCTACAACTCGGAGTTGATGATGGAAACCACCGCTAGAGAGCGATTATGTCTCTGCACAAACTGTGCTTTTTCACGCTGGCCACGATTGTCGCCTTCGCGGCGGCCGGAAGGCTAACCCAGGAATCTGATGTACCGAAGGCGAATACGCCGCACGGTCCGGCGCTTACCCCATTCCGCACGGAAAGCGAGATGCTGCCGCCCGATTTTCTCCCGGTCCAATCCAAGGACACTAATGCTCTGGGCGCTGGAAAGTTGCTGGTGGCGAGCCGGGACTTCGACGATCCGCATTTTGCCAAAACGGTGGTCCTGCTGGTTCACTACGATGCCAAAGGCGTAGTTGGACTGATTCTCAACCGGCGCACGAATATCCCGCTTTCACGAGGTCTCAAGGCAGCGAAAGACCGCTCCGATCCGGTCTATCTCGGAGGCCCAGTCGAACCTGGGGTGGTGCTTGCGTTGTTCCAATCACCGGCCAAGATCGAAGGCGCTGAGCACATCTTCGATGGCGTTTACCTGATTTCCGATAAGACCCTCTTTGAACAAACCATTTCGACTCGGCCTGACCCTGTATTTCATGTTTATCTGGGCAACGCTGGGTGGGAAGTTGATCAATTGCGGAAGGAAGTGGAACGGGGATGGTGGTTCATCTTCCCGGCGGACGCGAACGCAGTTTTCAGTGCGGATCCGGATTCGGTGTGGTCACAAATGATTCAGAAAACGGAGCTAAAGTGGGCGGGAAGCGGGCCTGCGGACGCAGATCCATGGGCCCCTACTAGTCCATTTGCTGAACTCAGTTATAAGCGATGAACCTCAGCGCGCCTCGCGATTCGCAGCTTTAGACCAATTGTCACAATCCGGAAGTAATTTGATCCCCTATAAATCTGATCGCCTATAAATGCGGCGAGAGTTTTCGCAACGTCATTCCCGATGAGAACCGATGGCCCTGGCCGTGGACTGTGGCCGATTACTTCGACGAGCTAACCGAGAGTTATCGGCACTCGCGAGCATCCTCTCCTCTGATTTGAAACAAACCGACGCGATTGGCCTGAGAATCTATCACGTAAAGGCAGGAGCCCGCGTAAACCCACATACCGGACGGGTGGCTAAAGTTCACGCCTTTGACC
>JASIKQ010000181.1 GCA_030049565.1 Candidatus Sulfotelmatobacter sp. | reverse complement strand
CATTCTCACCACCACGCAAGCCGCTCCCATTATGCAGAGTTTGCGCCGAATCGGGGACGATCCTCGCGCGCTACAGCAGGCATTCGACGGTTTTTATCGGTGGGATGCGATCCGGGCCGTCATTGGAATGCTGGAGGGCTTCTTTGAGACATGGGCGCTGGTGGCCCTTGGTTCCTTGGTCTTTGGGAAGAAAAATCTGTCGCAAGAACAAGGGACGCTTGCTTCATCCGTGAAACCTTAAAGCGGCTGTTATTCTCTCGCAAAGCCCGGGAGCGCTCGCAAAGAAACTCGAATCGTGCGATCGCCGGGCCCGCTACTTCAGGTAAGCCCGGACCAGCGAAATCAAGTCTTCGGTCAGTTCTTCGGGAGATCCCGCACCGCGGCTGGGATGGGTAATGTGCAAGCGGACGTGATCTTCCAGAATTTCCGCCATCAGGCTGTTCACGCCGCCGCGAATCGCGGCCAGCAGCATGAGGATGTCGGCGCACTCGTCCCCTTCAGCCACCGCCCGTTCCACCGCACTGATCTGCCCGCCCAGTCGTTTGATTCGTGAAAACAGCTTCTGCTTTTCTTTCGAGATCTCCCCCGATTTTTCTTTCATTTTCTGTGCGTCACCTCTTCATTTCTTGCTTGACACGTACCCTAGGGGGGTATGATATAAGCTGGTAAGGCAGATTTGCAACTTATGCAAACGAGCTCGGCGTCCAGATGCTGCTTCACATAAAAGCTTACAAGCATCGGCTTTATGAACTCTTTACGGCTCTTTCAAGCGGCCCAACATCCAATGCCTGGTTCACATTTGGAGAAAGGAGAAAACGACGATGGCTTGCATGACCGTATTTGCGCCAGCAATGGCGATGGCGACGACGCAGCTCGCGCGCGTGATCCGTTACGAAGCCCCCGATGCGTGGTTTTCGGAACAGTCCGCGGATCGGCGATCTCTGCGCATGAACTGGGTCGTGGTCACCGACGACAATGGCGGCCGCCGGCTTCGCGCACAATGGTTGCCGGCCGATGGGCGCCAGGGCGCTCTCGGCCTTTAATCTTCTCTTAACCACTACGACGTACGCTTGCATTCGGCCGCTCCCATCTGTGTTTCGAGATGGCGGGCGGCTGAATGCTGAGTGGCCACATTTTAGTTAATCATGGTTAAGTACGAGTGGTATATTGACGTTAAGTATGCGTGGGGCAGCGGGAACGCATAATCCGTGCCCGATGATAAATTTCTCAACACAGCTTTGGACGTCGCGCAATGACGTTGAAGCGAATTTCGTCCCGCGCGCACTGCCGTAATTATGAAGTTGCCGTAGTTATGAAAAGGAAACCCAGTTTTAATATGGTGGGCATGACGCTGTCGTTTCCCCGCGCCGGCAGAAGATCCCACGTGTTTGCAATGTCGCTGCTCATGTTGGCGATCACGGCGCTGGCGGGCCGGGCTCCGGCACAATCCCAGCAGCCCGATGCTCCCTCTTCGGCCAAACCAGAGAACCCGCCGCCGGCGCCGCAATCAAATTCGGGAGAACAACCAGCGGCAACTTCGGTTGAAGAGGATCCGGCTGCAAGCCCCGCAGACTATGAAAACCCCGAAGCTATCTTCCCGCATTTCAAGGACACGCGCTTCTGGCTCTCGGGTCAGGCGAATTTTATTTTTCAGGCGCATCCGCCCTTTCCCGCCCTCTATAGCGGAAAAAATAGTCTCAAGCCGGTATACGAGAAGGCGACTTCACGGGTCATGACCCTGTATACCGGGGTGCGCGTCAACAATTCGCTCGAGTTCTTGGCAGACGTCGAAGACGCTGCCGGCGCCGGAATCAGTAACTCGCTCGGTCTGGCGGGAATTACCAATCTCGACGTCGTGCGCATCCCCGGTGAAGGTTCGCCTTTAAGCACTGCACCCTACCTGGCGCGGGGAATGATCCACAAAGTATTCGCGCTGAGCAAAGACATGGTCGAAAACGACCGCAACACACTTTCCTTGTTTCCGGAGTTGCCCCGGCGACGAGTTGAAATCCGCGTCGGCAAGTTCACGCTTCCCGACTTCCTCGATGAGAATTCTGTCGGCTCCGATACACACTTCCAGTTCATGAACTGGACCCACGACGCGAATGGCGCCTGGGACTATGCCGCCGACACTCGCGGCTACACGATGGGCTTCGTGGCTGACTACGAAGATGGCAACTCGGGATTCCGTTTCGTCGAGGCGCTTATGTCCAAAGTCGCCAACGGTGAGGCCCTGGTATACAAGCCCTGGCAGGTGCACTCTGAGAACTGGCAGTACGAACTGCGGCGCGGCTTCATTCCGCACAAGCCGGGAGCGATCCGCCTTCTGGCATACACGAACTACGCCAACATGGGAATTTACCGCGACGCTATCGCCAACTTTGAGGCTGGTCTCACGCCTATTCCCGAGATCACGGACCACCCCTGGCACATCACGCGCAAGTATGGCTTTGGCGTCAATACGGAACAGAGCCTCACCCGTTACTTAACGGCTTTCGGGCGTTTTGGATGGAACAACGACAAAACAGAATCCTTCGAAGG
>JASIKQ010000180.1 GCA_030049565.1 Candidatus Sulfotelmatobacter sp. | reverse complement strand
AAGATATTGCTCCCATGAAGATGGCAGGGGAATGACTGACGCCGGGCGTTTCTTTTCCACCGTCGCCCAATTATTCTCGCTGAAAAATTGCCGCAGAGCCTGCGCGATGGGGGACTGGGGAGGCATAGTATTGAATTCCGCAAAGTCCCATTTCACGGCTCCGGTTTTGAGGAACCGAATGAGTGATTCGGCAACCCTCGTCTCAAAACCGGGCAACACTGGAATGTCGAGATTGTCCGAATCCTGACTACCATCTCCCATTAATCTCAAAAGCGAAAAAGAGACTGGCTTCAAAACCCGCATCCGAGATAATGACAAAAGCGCAAGACCTGCCAGCCGCGAATTCGCGCCGAAGAACGCGAGTGCCAGCAACTTCTGATTGGCAGCGAAATGCCGCCACCAGGGGACCAGCCACTCGGGCGTGGAAAATGTGGTCGCGAGCGGGTAGCTCGCGAGCAGATCGTTCCATTGCGGACGAATCGTTTCCAATTCCGCAAGAGTGCGATAAAGTCGGATTTCCAGGCTGCCGGGACCCATTTGCTTTAAGAGGCCGTTCTTCGGGTAAGGAGGTTACTCAAATCACAACTGCTGCGAAAGCGCGCGTATTGGCTAGTGTATACTCATTTCAGCAGTGACCACCCCTCCTCGGGAATCGGCTTCATTAAGACTTGAAAAACCAGCGCGATGGCGTTTTTCGGGAGAAGACTGACCCGCAACATCGTCAAATGCATGACAACCGAGTGAAGAACTGGTTCGTCTCGGCAGGCATGAATTTTGGACTTTCCCCAAGCTATGGCTCCAAACTCTGAAGTGGGACAACTGGAGAACTCTCGCCAAGAGATATCTGTTCCCCGAAAAAGGGATCGTTCGCTGGCGGGCAGCATCGCCTGGAAGGCAACCGGCGACTGGATCAGTCAGATTTTCTCCTGGGTCTCGCTGCTGATTGTCGTCCGCCTGCTCTCTCCTGCCGATTTTGGCATTGTGGCGATGGCGATGATCATCCTTCCTTACCTGCGTTGCGTTGGGGACTTTGGCATTCTGCGGGTCATCGTGAATTATCCCGATCTTAGCGAGGAGCAGATTTCGCAATTAAATGCCTTTTCGTTCTTGATCGGTCTTGCATGCTTTCTGATGGCTACGGGGCTTGCTCATCCCATCGCGTTATTTTTTCGAACACCCCGGCTGACCCCAGTCATCATTGCTGCGTGCTTCTCCCTGGTTCCCTGGGGATTTAGGGCGGTGCCGGAGGGTTTGCTCAACAAAGACATTCGCTTCCGGCTGCTTTCGATTTTCGACGCAGTATTCGCGATCCTGGCAGCGGCGGTGACCTTGTTGATGGCTTACCTGCACTTCGGTTATTGGTCGCTGGTACTGGGAAACGTCATTGCAATCGTGATCCGCGCCATCATGATTGTTTGCGCCAGGCCGCAGCGCATGTCGTTGCCGCGGATTTCTTCTATTCGCGGACCTCTAGTTTTTGGGTGGCACGTGGCGGTGTCGCTTGTGGCAATGAACTCCTACCAGACGTTCGACAATCTGATGGTGGGACGGCGCCTTGGCCAGACGGCGCTTGGTTTTTACGGCATGGCATGGACACTGGCGAACGTTCCCTTGGAGAAAATCACATCTCTTGTCACGTCAGTCGTTCCCAGCTATCTCGCGCTCGTGCAAAAGGAACCGGCAGAACTTCGTCGATACGTTCGAAATCTGACCGAGGCGATGTCTTTGATTACTTTTCCCGCCACGATTGGGCTGGGACTGGTGGCGCGAGAGCTCCTGCCTCTGGCGCTCGGACACAAATGGCAAAATGCGATCGTTCCACTGGAAATTCTTTCGGCGTACGCCGCATTCCGTTCCATCGTTGCTCTGCTTCCGAAAGTATTGACTGCAATCGGCAACCCGCGTTTTGTGATGTGGTGTGACCTACTGGCGGTGATCGTCATGCCTGTCACATTTTATGTTGGTACCCGTTGGGGCACGGCGGGAGTGGCCTGGGGATGGGTGGCCGCTTATCCCGTCGTCGCTATTCCTCTTTATTGGAAGACGTTTGCTTCGATTGACCTAAAATTAGGAGACTACATAAGCTCGCTGCGGCCTGCTCTCGATGGAAGCATCGTAATGTCCGCTGCCGTCCTGTGCTTGAAGTGGGCCGTTCCACACACTGTGCCGTTGGCAGCTCGCCTGGTCGTCGAGATCGCAGCGGGCATGATCACTTACACTGGCACCGTTTTTGTATTGCATGCGGAACGAGTTCAAGCATTCTTGCAACTCGCCAGAAGTTTTAAGCGCAAGGGACGCGGGTGATGCGCACTTCTTTCTCAGCTGAGACAAGACTCCGCCGGAAAGATCAGAGAGAGGGCCAAGTTGTTCGCCCTTTGCTAGCATTGATAATTTTTACATTGCCCGCGGCCGCACTCGCGCCAAACCATGCCCCTTGTTCCTCTCCCGACCCGGGCAGCGCGATTGTGAACCCAAAAGAGCTGCGCAGTCGCAACGGGGTTCTGCAAGTTACATTGACGTTGAGGAATTCTCGTGATTCCTTTGGACGGATGCAGTATTGCTATGCAGATGAAGCCGGCGACCGCTCGCCAACTTTGCGGGTACAGCCGGGCGACCTTTTGATTTTAAAGCTCAGGAATGAACTCTCAAGCCCCTCCAAGAAGCAACGTCCTCACCCACGCGGTTCTGGTTGCACCTCTGGAATCATGGCGAGCGGCGCGACAAATCTACACTTTCACGGCCTAAGCATTCCTCCTTCTTGCCATGCGGATGATTCATTGCGAACGTTCGTCGGGCCTTCGCAATCCTTTACCTATCGATTCCGAATTCCCAAGAATGAGCCACCGGGGCTGTACTGGTATCATCCTCACCCCCATGGGCACAGCGAGGAGCAAGTACTCGGCGGAGCCTCGGGTGCGCTGATCGTGGAAGGTATCGCACAGGCGAATCCACTTCTGGCCGGTCTGCCAGAACGCGTTATGATTATTCGCGACCAACAACTGCAGCGTCCTTTGCCGGCTGCGTCCCCCCAGGACCCGACCGTACCCGCCAAAGACCTGTCTCTGAATTTTGTTTCCGTTGCTTACCCGGAATACCCAGTTGGGGCGGTCGAAGGCAGGCCCGGAACCCGCGAATTCTGGCGGGTGGTCAACGCCTCCGCAGACACCTATGTCAACTTGGGAGTCTTATTCAATGGAGGGTGGTCGGAGTCAGGGTTGACCGCCCGCAATGGCAGCTGGCAACCACTCGGCCTGGTCGCGATTGACGGTGTACCAATTGAGGGCACAAGCTCACCCAGGAAAAAAATTGTTTGGAAGAAGGAAATAGCCATTCCCCCTGGTGGCCGGGCTGAATTTATCCTGGAGATGCCTCCTGAGGGTATGAAAGGGGAATTGTTGACGGTTGGCGCTGAAGTTACACCCCCTGGGGACGAAGATAACTTAGTTTCGCCCAATTCCGGCATTCCTTTTCCTGACCGCGATGACTATACTCCTCCGCGGCCATTGGCTAAGATCGTGTCTTCACGTACTGCCGTGGAGCCCGCGGTTGCTTCCGATTCTGTGCCGTTGCGGTACCTCGATCGGCTATCGACCCTAATTGATACCCGACCTGTCAGGCAGCGTAAGCTCTATTTCTCTGAAGATGTAGTGGACCCTAACAATCCCAGCACGTCCACCGTGTTCTACATAACGGAGGATGGTAAGCGCCCGAAAGTATTTGATCCGGCTACGCTGGCCGCAAATATTGTTGTTCACCAAGGCGAAATCGAAGACTGGACGATTGAAAATCGCTCCGGCGAATCCCATGCGTTTCATATCCACCAACTTCATTTTCTGCTGCTGGAGAGGGATGGCGCTTCAGTGGGCCAGCGTTACTTCGCTGATACGGTAGATGTACCCTACTGGGACGGAATTTCTAAACCCTATCCGAGCGTGAAACTGCGCATGGACTTTCGCGACCCGGACATAGTCGGCTTGTTCCCGTATCACTGCCACATTCTGCAGCACGCCGACAATGGAATGATGGGCCTGATCGAAGTTCGACCGAAAATCGATCACGAACGCATCAGCCACAAATAACAAGCGGAGCTAAAAAGGGCCCACCTGCTGAACGCGCTTCTCGTCGCAGGAACGGTCCTCGAGGACCTCTTCTATCACTTTGCGCATCGGGACAGCAGAGTTTTGGCAAGCTTTTCTACTTCGGTACCTGCGAGCAATACGACTCGATATGGGATCATCCATATAAAGCCGAAGTTCGTAGCAGAAAGTAGCAAAGACTTTAGCGATGACGGTAGAGGTCCATGTGAGCCTCTCGCAGCAGACGTTCATATTGGGGGCGAGAGCCAAAGGCGCGATCGCGCATGCCTATGACACCTGAAAAAAGGATGAAAAGATCTCGCGGAGATTGTTGAAAAGAGCTCTCGATATTGTTAACGATCTGGTCGAGCAGTGGGGGCGAGAAAGGGCTGTAGAAATACAAGACCTCCGGTTCGGGAGGGAGTTTGTAGTCCAGGGCATCGCCAGTTACAACCTCGATTGGGGCACGGCCTTGGCGTCCGAAGCGGTACTTACCGAGGTTTTGCCGTGCAATTTCTGCCAGCGAGGGCGCAAACTCCAATCCGATGATTCGGCGAAAGGGAAGCTCAGAGGCCATCAGCAGAACTCGGCCCTTTCCACAGCCAATGTCAATGAAGGTAAAGTCTGGGTGGCGGACGGGTAAGGACGTCAAGGCTCGGCGAATGATTGCGGGATGATGTGATTGATACTCAAGGCCCGGCGTCTTGTGAGTACTCTCAAAATTCAGGTTAACCAGCGGGATCTCGCCGGACGTATCGACGCCATGCACCAAGTCCCAGGTCTTGCAGCGCAAGTGATTAATTTTCCGAAAAATCGGCCTAAGCCAAGCACGCAATTTCACCACGAAGTCGTTTCTCGTGAAAGTTCTCAGTAGGTTCCCGGGACCAGAGAAACGCCATCCGCACCACCAACGTTGTATAGGCTCGTAATGGTGTTGGTTGAAATGTTGTATACGAAAATCTTGGCAATCGCGCCCACGTAGAGATTGCCGTTCCCGTCGGACTTGATTCCGTCCGGTGCGGCGCCTTTGAGGGTTGAAGTGAAAAGAAACAAATTGAAGCCGGTGGGGCCGTTCTCATTGGTGAGTATTTGAATCAAACCTTTGCCGGTCGTGCCATCGTGGGTAGCCCACAAACTGTTGCTGTACGGATCGTAGGTCAAACCATCGCCGCCGTTGATGCCGGAGTGCGGTTCCAATGTCAGCGTGTTTATGACCGCACCGGTGACCGGATTGATCTGAACGATGGTGTTGTGATTGGCGACTGCATACAGATTGCCGTAACCGTCGTAGGCTATACCGTCACAGGTGATCAGTTTCTTCGCTAGCGGGACAACAGTGCCTGTCGAGAAATTGTAGCGGTAGATACTGCCTGGGCTGTACACGGCAATCAGCATGGTTTGCCCGCCCGGCTCGATTTCCAGATCGCGAAGATACGGGAGTCCACTGGCGAGAACGGTGTTGACACCGGTGGTGGGATTGTAAGAATTGACCGTTCCGGGGCCGGGCTCGGTATAGATGAGATTGCCCGAGGAGTCCAACGTAAGATCATCGTTCCTGGCAGCGGTGTTGTAAAGGGTGGTGATTACTCCGGTGGAAAGATTTATGACTTCCAGGGTCTCCTTCGGCTCATTTGTGAAGTAAAGCTGCTGCGCGAACAACGGGCTGGTGAAAAAGAGCAGAAGAGAAAAGCGTCTTAAAGTTTTGGCAAGAGTCATTTTTCGAATCCTCGGTCTGATGGATTTGACAATTCTGTATGCGCACAAAACCGCCATGAAACGACTTCAATTTGGACCGACGGTTGGTTTCCGTTCGCAGATTGGGGAAAGGCTAAATGCCCTGCGAACAACGCAAAAACTGGGCCATATATTAACATGGAATTGCTGTAACGCACTATCAGCAGCTAAAGTATTGCAAAATAAGCTCGTTCAGGGCCCCAGGGATTGGGCTTTATCGCAAAGAGAACGGGTTATGATTTGATGGGAGTAAATGCTTCAAGAATGGCGGATCGGCACACCAACCCTGATCGTTCTGACGAGTCTCTTTTGATGAGGGAATCTGCCGATAGCGCAATGCGACCCCCGGTTTTTATCGTTGGGTGTCCACGCTCCGGCACAAGTTTCCTCTACCACCTGTTGCTTTCTGCCGGTGGCTTTGCTGAGTTCCGCACTCAAATGAATGTGTACGATGTGCTGGAGCCAATCTATGGAAACCTGGGTGTGCCGAAAAATAGGACGGCCGCGATCCAGGAGTGGCTGCGAAGCAAGGGTTTTCGCGTATCCGGTCTTGAAGCCAGAGACATCGAGGCTAAGGTGTTGGCAGAGTGCAGCAGCGCCGGAGATTTTTTACGGATCATCATGGACGCTATTGCACGCAATCAGGGAGTGAACCGGTGGATTGATTCGACGCCAACCAATATGCCCCATATGCTTCGTATTCAGAAGGACTTCCCTGATGCCCTGTTTGTGCACATGATTCGAGACGCGCGCGACGTTGCGCTTTCGCTTGACAAAAAGTCCTGGAGCCGGCCTTTACCTTGGGATAAGGAAAGAAGCTTGTTGGCAGCGGGGCTTTACTGGGAGTGGATCGTGCGCAAAGGGCGGGAGCTGGGCACCAGGCTGGGAGCGAAATATATGGAGGTTCGTTACGAGCAACTGGTGGAGCGGCCGCAAGAAACATTAGCCGAGCTCGGGGTCTTCCTCCAGCACGACTTGAACTATGAGCGCATTCAGCGGACGAGCATTGGTTCGGTGAAGAATCCTCTAACGTCCTTCAAAGAAGATCTGAATGAAGGCCGCTTCACACCTGTGGGACGGTGGAAGGAAAAATTTCCTCCGCGTCAACTGATCGAGTTCGAGAAGCTGGTGGGGCGGTATCTGCAGGAATTGGGCTACCAACTTTCCACTGAACCTGCCAAGCTGAACCACAACCTGACAACGGCAGGAATCAGGATGATCTACGGGGCCTTTTATGGATTCAAGCAGTGGGCCAAGGTTAATACACCATTATCGCGAGCGATGGTGAATTATTCCGAGATTTTGATCGACAAGTGATTGAATTCCAAGTTCTGCGCTATTTCTTGTTCGCAAGAGTCCCGGCAGAATCTTTTTTGCCTTTTTTCAGCCAGCCAAGCAATTGTTGCTTGCGCTCAAACATTTTTTTTGCCTCGTCGCGCAGTTTACCGATCATATGGTGCCGAGACTTGATAAACCACGGAACACTGTGGGGAACACATCCGTATTTTTCTTTGTAGGTGCCCTCGCCGCCCCAATCGTAGACTTCGACGCCACGTTTTTTCCAATAGCGCATAGCATACCAGTGTATGTACTCGTTAGGCCGCCAGATTTGGCCGGAGCGAAAACTGGCGTTTCCCCAAAATTCCGCGATCTGGTTGAAGCCGGGAAAGATTCCGGTACCGATGCATTTGCCTTCGGGATCGCGCGCGCGAAGCAACAAGATACGACCCGTGGGCCCGAGATGTTTGACCAGGGACCTGACGCGTTCCACGTTGTAGGTTGGGACGAGATTCTGTTTTGCAAAAACATCCTTGAGTTGCTCGAAATACTCATCGGCGAAGGCGTCATCGTGGGCTTCTTCGATGGTGAGACCGCTTTTCTCTGCTTTGCGTATACAGCGGCGGCAGGCGCTCTCCATGGCATCGAACAATTCGTCTTCGCTTTTGCGCAAGTCAGTGCGGTACGAGAGATAAGCTCCGCAGCCAAAACCAAGTTTCTGACCATCGTCTACCGCGAAGTACGGATCAGAAACCTCCATGTGCATGCATTTCAAAGTGTTCCACGCCAGCCGTTCGACTGCGGCTAATGCTGCGCTGCGTGAGGCTCCGGAAAGCATATTGAAGCCGATATAGGGAGTCGTCCATCCAGGGAATGAGCTTCCCAGCACTTTGATCCCGAACTTACGAAAAGTCAGCCCGGAGAAGTAGCCGGCCGTCTTCCCGTCTTCTTCCAATTCGACAAGCACCGGCTGCGCAGTCTGCGTCTCAGCGATGAATTGAAGCCACTCCTTCGTCTGAAAGACCGTTCTGTCAGCGAAATGATCGAGTGCCTCCCAATCTGCCTTTTCAAGAGCG
>JASIKQ010000179.1 GCA_030049565.1 Candidatus Sulfotelmatobacter sp. | reverse complement strand
GAGCACCTGGCGTGCGCGCTTGCGGATGCCGGTTTCGTAATCTTTCAGCGCCTGAAATCCGGATTCGCATGCCCGATCGTTTTCTGCCAGCGAAAGACCGAGAACGTCCTGCCAGGCCTGAAGCATCTGGTGCGCGAATAATTTGCGGTCTGAGAAATTGAGCACTGGATCGATGTATTTGACGTTATGCTCGGCGAAGACGTCGTTTTCTTTCGTGAACGCGGCCTTTACCGTTTCGGGCGTTGCGGTAACTGTCGGGCAGGCATTGGCGCCGACAATATTCTTCAGAGGAGAATGCAGAACGTCATACATGGGGAAGAAGATCGCGTTCAGCGGCTTCTTGCGATGCTTTTCCTGAATCAGGTTGTAGACATGCGAGATGCCAATCTTCGCCGGGAAGCAGGGGTCGATCGCGCCGCGGCTGGCTCCCGCGCGATAAAGTTCGGAACTGGTATAGTCGGAGTAAATAATGTTCTCCGGCTGCACGCCCAGGCTCTCGAAATAGGCGTTGAACAGCGGCGCGTAGGTGTAGATATTCAGCACGCGCGGAATGCCGATGCGCAGCTTGCCGCGGTTTTCCATCAGCGCGCGGCGTTCTTTGTCGTCCTTTTTCCAGCCTGCCCAGCTCTTAGTCGGCAGCGGATCTGCCACGCTCTTGGCATTGGTTGGCCGGAAGACTTCTTTCGAGGCATAGTCGACGAAATTCGGGTGCTGTGCCCGAATCGCATCGAGGCCGGCCTTGATATCTTTCATGTCGTTGACGTCTTCGACCGTGCCCTTTTCACAGGTGGCTATGATCAACCGCTGCTCGCCGTGCATGAGCGGAACCTTGGTGACTTTCTGAATGGGCACGAAGCTGAGGTCGTTCTTCGGCTGGGTGCGAATGTCAATGAACGTCCGCAGGCAATCGTTTTTGCAAAAGTGGCAGCGCGTATCTTCGTTGCGCGTGGTGCGGTATTCGATTTTGCGGACCGCGTCGAGGCCGACAAATGTGGTTTGCTGGCCGTTGCGCCACAGCCGCAGTGATTCCTGCGCCGCGCCGATTGCGCCCGATTTGCCGCAGTGCTCGTGAACGATAATTTCGGGCGTTTTGCCCGCGGCGCGGAAGCTGTTGCGGATGAAATCGACCTCCGCTTTCACGACGGCGAGGTTGTTCTGCGTTCCACCCTGCAAAACGAAGCGCGACCCAAGCGCGGCGAGGTTGGGAATGCTGGCAACGTATAAGAAAACATTCTTCGGCAGCACCGCCGCCAGCCCGGCCAGAATTTCTTCGGCGCGCCAACCCTGGCGCTGGAAGTTTACGATGTCCGACTGCATAAAAACCGCGCAGCCATATCCGAACACCGGCATCGCCTGCGCCGAGAACGCAAGGTCGGCGTATTGATTGACGCTCAGGCCGAAGCCTTCCGCGGTTGATTGCAGGAAGTACCCGTTGCCCGCCGAACACTGCGTGTTCAGCTTGAAATCTTTCACGCGGCCGTTGTGCAGGATGATGATTTTGATGTCCTGCCCGCCTACATCGACGATTACATGCGGATCCTCGTAGAACTTCAGAGCTGATTCTGTGTGGGCGACGGTTTCGACCAGCGCGACGTCGGCCTTGAGAACGTCTTTAAGAATGTCTTTCGCGTAGCCAGTGGTCGCGACGCCAAGAACTTCGAGCTTGGCATTCTGCGCTTCGACCTGGCCGCGCAGGTTCTCAAACATCTCGATGGTGTCTTGAATCGGGTTGCCGTTCGAGAGCTGATACGACTTGCAGAGAATGTCGCCATTCTCGTCGAGCAGAACCGCTTTGGTCGAGGTCGAGCCGCCATCGATTCCGATGAAACCACCGACCGTGCTGCCGCTCTGGAAGACCGCCGGAGTAAATTTCTTCCGTTTGTAGGCTTCTTTAAAAACGTCAAGATCGGCGGGATTGTCGACCAGTCCCTTGCCGCCGGATTTCGCTTTTTCCTCCGTGCGGCCGTAGTCGATGTAGTGAATTAGTTTTTCGTAGCCGACATAACAACCGATGCAATCGTCTTCTGCGCGGCCAAACTCGACTGCGCCAAGGGCCGCGAAGTACTGCGCGTTCTGCGGGACCTTGATCAAATCTTCAGGCTTGGCCCCGTCCGGAATTTGGACCTTGCGTTCCTGCCACATGCGTGGAATATTGGCCTGCCATGCTTCGCGCATGCCGCGGATGAAGCTGTTGGGCCCGCCCAGCAACAGAACATGCGGACGAAGAGTATGGCCGCGAGTGAGCACGCTAAGATTTTGCAGCACGATCGCTTCGAACAATGAAGCCATCAGCTCATCGCCCGGGGTACCGACTTTTTGCAGGCCATTGATGTCGGTCTCGGCAAAGACGCCGCATTTGCCGGCGACTTTGTGAAGCTTGATGCCGTGATATTTCTGTTCGGCCAGCAGGTCCGTCGGAATTTTCAGCTTGGCGTTGATCTTGTCGATGACCGCGCCCGTGCCACCGGCACACTTGTCGTTCATCGATGGAATTTTTTTCTTGCGGCCGGTTTCGTCGTCGTCTTTGAAGACGATGATCTTCGCGTCCTGACCACCAAGCTCGATGACTGAATAAACTTCCGGGTGCAGCTTCTCGACGGCCAATGAAACCGCCGTGACTTCCTGCACAAACTTTGCGCCGATCTGATCCGCGATATTGCCGCCGCCCGAACCGGTCATGAACATTCGGGTGTTGTGGCGGTTGATGCCGGCTTCGGATTCCATCCGCTTCAGAAATTCAAGCGTTTTTTCCGGCTGCTTGGTTTCGTGGCGCTGATAGTCCTGCCAGAGAACTTTGTCGGCGGCAGCATCAACCACGACGGCCTTCACCGTAGTCGAGCCGACGTCGAGGCCGACGAGGAACTCGGTCTTGTGATCATGGGGCTTTTGCGCGTGCCGCATCTGCTGGATGGTCGGCTCGGCGGAAGCGATCTGGATCAGTGCTGGGCCCTTATGGTCGTGCATCAAGTTCCTTTCGTCTCGTCTGCTCGTGAAGAACCAAATCTTTAACCGCCGAGAGCGCCGAGGACACCGAGATAAAAATTATGAGCTCGGCGATCACTGCGCGCTCGGCGATGAATGCCTTTTAGTCGCCCGACATCGCCGGAGCAGTCTCGCTCACGCGAAC
>JASIKQ010000178.1 GCA_030049565.1 Candidatus Sulfotelmatobacter sp. | reverse complement strand
AAACCGATGTCGGGCATGATGCGCACCACGGTCTCGCCGTCGATCTCCAGCAGCACACGCAGCACGCCGTGCGTCGAAGGATGCTGCGGCCCCATGTTCAGGATCATGGTGCGATCCTGGTCCGGTTCCAGCACGGGGGTGGGCGTGAGATGGGCCATGCGATCTGGCTAGCGATAGCCCTCCACCGGATAGTCTTTGCGCAGGGGATGGCCTTCCCAGTCTTCCGGCATCAGCAGACGCCGTAAATAAGCATGGCCGGTGAAGCGGATTCCGAACAGATCGAAAACTTCGCGCTCGAAGAAGTTTGCCGCCGGCCAAACCGGCATAACCGACTCCACGGCCGGGCTCGCGCCATCCAGCCGGACTTTCAACCGCACGCGCTCTTTCTTCGACATCGAAAGCAGGTGATAAATCACTTCAAAGCGAGGTTCGGCCGGGAACCAATCAACGCAGGTCACATCGGAAAGAAAGTTAAAGGCGCAACCAGGATCGTCCCGCAGCACCGCACAAGCCTCGCGGAGATGCGCGCGATCCACATAGATCGTCATCTCCTCCCGGTCGAACTTCACCGCCTCAATCGCCGAGGCATTCCACGCCAGCAAACACGCCACCGCCGGGTGCGATTTCAACTGCTGAATATCGGTGATGGGGAGAGCGAGCGCCACTAACGCTCTCCTCGGCGCCGGGCGTCCGGACCCCAATCCAGCACGCCCTTTTTCCATATATAGAAGAAGCCCGCCAGAACGATGCCGATGTAGATCAACATCTCAAGCAGTCCAAACAGTCCTTCACCCTGCGCCTTCAGCCGCCGCAAAATCACCGCCCAGGGATAAAGAAAAACCGCTTCCACATCGAAGAGGATGAACAGCATTGCCACCATGTAAAATTTCACGGAAAACCGCTGGCGCGAGTCCCCGACGGGGGTCATGCCGCATTCATACGTGGAGAGCTTGGCGCGGGTCGGCTTACGCTCGCCGATGATCCAGGAAAGAACAATGATTGCAGTCGCAATTCCGCCGGCCAGCAGAATATGAATCAAAAAAGGCAAGTACCGAGCGAAATAATTGTCTGGCATAAGACGAGCTATATATAATTCGCGCCTAGAATGGCCTAAACATCCTAGATTAGGTGCTGGTACGAGGGGTGTCAAGGGAAGCAGGAAGACGGTAGTGGGACAGTTTGGATGTCATTCCGAGCAAGCGCTTTCTGCGAGGCGAGGAATCCGGGCGAGCCGCGCGAAGTGGCGCGGTTCTTGCGCCACAAAAACGCGCGTTCGGCTCGCTTCCTTTTCAAACTGACCCACTACCAGGAAGACGCGCTTTCATATTCGGGAAAAATGGAGCGATTGTGTGATCGGCGATTAAGCCATTGAAAACGAATCCGATTTAAGCTTTGGAAATCGCACAATGGCCCGATCGCTCAATCACTCAATTCTTTTATGATTTTCGGCTTCAATACCGACGTCAAGCACGCGGACACTATCTACCACGTGCAGAGCGAAGCTCGCGAAAGCGAAAAACTGCTTCAGACCCAAGTTTTCGTGCGTGGCCGGTGCATAGGTAAGAAGGCCATCTCCTATGCCGACTCGGCCGCGCAGGAAGGTTTTGGCGATCCGCAAAAAGAGCAGCAGCTTCGCGACCTGCACCGGCTCGTGCTCGAAGCCATTAAGGATGGCAAGCTCGACGGCATTCTCGACCGGGCTGAAACCGAGACTCTCGCCGCCATTAAACAACTGGACATCCAGTGGGAGAACGCCGCGTCGGTTCACGCAGATCGAAATCTGACCATGCGCCTGCGCGTCATAGAAGACGGTGCAGCCGTTCCCGGCGCTCGCCTCACATTTCGTTTTTCCCGGCCCGATGCAGCCCCGTTCTACACTCAAGCCGTCACCGACTCCTCCGGCAGCGCCGCCATTTCGATCGAAGTCGACGAATCGGCTCTGCCCGATTCTTCCCTGATGGTCCAGGCCAACCACGAAGGCCGCACCGTGACCCGCAAATTCGCCTTGCGCAAGGCGGAATGAAGACGTTGCCACCCAAATCTTCCTGAGCGAAAATTAGAAAAAATGAATCTCACAATCAACGGGGAACTTCGCTCCTTCGCCGATTTGGTGCCGAATGGCCTTTTCTCGCTCGTTGCCCTAATCGATCTACTGGGCATGAAGTCCGACCGCGTCGCCGTCGAACTCAACCGCAACATCGTCCCCCGTGACCGCTGGCCCGAGACGCTGCTGAAAGACGGAGATCGCCTGGAAATCGTCCACTTTGTCGGCGGCGGCCGACCACTGCACAACTAGCTTGTCAATTATCCAATTACCTGACCCGGATACAAAATTACTCAATTGCTCCCGGCATTCTTCTAGTTAACCCTTTTCCGCACAATTCTTTATTGACTCCTACCAACTCGCGTCTAAAATGTCTCAAACATCTTCCTTATTAATTGTTTCAAACAGAAACGGGCAATTATGTTGCAGGAGTTCACATCCCAGCAAGTCACCGCTCTCACCGGCATTACTCTCCGTCAGCTCCAGTGGTGGGATGAACGCGGGGTGGTAAAGCCGGAACGCATCGGGCACCGCCGGGTGTATTCCATGCAGAACGTCATGGAGATGGCCGTTATCAGCGAGCTGCGCCGCAAAGGATTCTCGCTGCAAGGCGTGCGCAAAGTCATGCGCTTTCTCCAGCGTGAGTTCGGCAAAGGCTTGGCCGAAATTACCAGCCGCAATTCCGATGTACATTTGCTGACCGACGGCAAGCGCCTTTATCTGGAGACCTCCGCCAGGCAGATCGTCGACATCCTGAAGAATTCGAGCCAGCCCATTCTGGGCATTTGCCTGAGCGACGCCGTGCGCCAGGTGCGCGCAGGGGTCTTCTCCCGCAAACTAAGTACCTCCGTAACATCGCCTGCGGAGCGCAGCCGTGCTAGAAAAGTTTCTTAGGCAGTTCTTAATGCAGCGCTTTTTGGTGCGACGTGCTCTGAAGATGATGTCATTCCGAACCGGCGCGAAGCGGCGGTGAGG
>JASIKQ010000177.1 GCA_030049565.1 Candidatus Sulfotelmatobacter sp. | reverse complement strand
CATGGCGTCCATGGCTTTGTCGAACAGGACCTTATCTGGCTGCTTCGTTCCCACATTAGCCAGTGGATTGGTAGCCTTTTTATTAGTGCACGCCGCTCCAACCGTCAGCAGCATGCCCAGCATCGCAATGTATGAATACCGACGAAACATAAAACCTCACAAGGTTGGAAAAACACCGCCGAAAGGCGCGACTTAATTCTTGCTCTTGACGCCATCGCGAAAAGCGATGCCGTGACACAAACCCTCGCCCCTGCGGATGCTGCGCCAAAAAGATCGCAAGGCGGCTTTAGACCTTGACCATCGCCGCTTCCGTGGCCGCCTTCAACAGCATTTCCGCATTCTCTCTTGGATCGCCCTTGCCAAACACGGCGTTGCCCGCAACCAGAATTTCCGCCCCGGCACGCACCACATCAGCAACCGTATCCAGCGCTACGCCACCATCCACTTCAATCCGATAAGTCAGGCGGCGCTCGCTTCGAATCTCGGCTAAACGACGCATTTTGTGCAGCGTAGATGGAATAAACTTCTGCCCGCCAAAGCCCGGATTCACTGACATGACCAACACATAATCGACCAGGTCGAGCACTTCCGTGAGCGTATCGACCGGAGTCGCGGGGTTAATTACCACTCCCGCCAGGCAATCATGGCTCTTAATCAGATGCAGCGTCCGGTCCAAATGCCGGCACACTTCCTGATGCACCGAAATCCAATCCGCGCCCGCTTCGGCGAAAGCCGGAATAAATTCATCCGGATTCTCAATCATCAGATGGCAATCCAGCGGCAGTTCGGTCACTTTGCGCAGCGATTTCACCACCGGCGGTCCGATCGTCAGATTGGGCACAAAATGCCCATCCATGATGTCCACATGGATCACGCTCGCACCGCCCTCGCACGCGGCACGCACCTGCTCGCCCAGACGGGCGAAGTCCGCGGAAAGAATCGAAGGTGCCAGCTCAATCAAGGGCAGTCTCTTAGAACCTGTTTCTTAAAACCTGGGCTTTCGTTGGAAGCAACCTATGCAAATTCTAACACGCTGAAATCACCGCACAGTGTTTAGAGTCGGCGGCGAAGGGCCATCACTGCATACAGCAGTCGGAGCGCCCAAAAACCTCAATCGGTCTTTTTCTCCGCAAGGCGGAAGAAAGTAGGCAGAACTTTTACTGTGTAGCTCACGCCGGGCACATTTACCTCAATCGAATCCTGCGAGTACTTCACGCTGTACACCGCACCATCGGGAAGCTCGATACGGTCAGGCCGGCCCTCCGAATCGTAGTCAATGCGAACTATTCTACCGTCCTCAATCACCGTGGTGATGTGATGCGAATTGTCGTAGTCATAGTGAATGCTCTGGCCATCGGCCTCCACGTCGGTTAGAAACTCGTCTCGATCGTATCCGTAATGGGCCGTTCGGCCATCGTTATCTTCGATCTCGATTATTTTTTCGCCGTCGTAGGAAGGCGTCCACGAGTGAGCAAGCGCTGCCGCCGAAGGCAAATCCGAGGCCGTCTTTTGTGAGACTTTCTGAATGTGTCCGGTAGTCGGATCGCGTGTTATTTCAACCTTGTCCCCTCGAAAGTTGGCACGGCTCATGTAGTAACAGGGAACCCGAGTCTTGGGTCCGCAGCCCAGATATTTCCAAACTTCACCGTCGTAAGTGTCGATTCTCCAGCCGCCGTTTTCCCACCTGAGCAGAGCATTGCTGAAGGCCCCGGCATTGGTACCGGCGCGATATTGACCTTGCGGTGAGAAGCCCGTACCCGGCTCCGTTCTTTGGAATAGAGTGCCATTGATGCTAATGGTCTGAATGCTTTTCGGGTCGGCTGACCATACTGTATCATCCAGGCTTTGCCACGAATTCTTGCCGAAGGCGCGGACCTTGTCATCAAAGTGGTGGCTGAAATTCATGCGCTGGAGCACCAGCCGCATCGGCCCGCCGCGGTAGAGATCATTGCGCGTCAGTTGCAATCCTCCACGAGCCAAATCGATCTGGTATTGCGTATCTTCGCCAGTTTGTTCTTGCTGCCAGCAGCCCGCAATCGGGTTGTCCAACTTCCGGCCGCGAATAGTATCGCTGTAAAACGTAAGGCATGGGCTTCCCTCATAGTTTCCGTTCGCGGAGTGCATGCCGGGAACGTCGGCATCCGCGGCTAAATAGACGCTTCCCATGCGATCGATGCCTGGGATCGAACGCTCGACGGCATCCACGCTTTGCGGGTCGGCAGACTCTTGGAAGTTCAGATACAGCAGGCTCACCGCTTTCATTGTGACCTTTCGCAGGCGTTCCATCCGGATACTCGCACTCGGCGGAAAATGATCAAAAGCCGGATCCAGGCGAACCGTCGGAACTACAGAATACTTGGCGCCTCCTCGATAGCTGTATGTGTAATCCCAGTTATACGCGCGAATGTACAAGTCGCCTTCAAGAATGCCAACGATTTTCGCGTCAGGATCGGCCGCAATTTCCGGATACCTGGCCGCCATGGCCTCCTCTAGCAACTCCGCGACCCATCGCTGCCGGTGAGTGTCAAAGGCCTCAGCTGGCAAGGGCATCGCGGGCAGAATTTTTGCCGGAATTCCGAATTGTTTCTGGAAGAAACTCGCCAGGTCGCCAACATCTGCATCGGCCGCGTCGCCCAAAGGCGCAAAATACAGAGTCCCCGACGCCTGCAACTGTTCTGGCCGCGCGGCCGGTTTCGGATCGGCAAAATTGATCAGGTATCCTTCATTTCGATCGTAAACTTCGAGCCTCGAAATTCTCCATTGATCCCTGGGCATGTCTAACTCGACGAAAGCATAGCCACGAGATCGCATTCCGCCGACGTAGGAATAAATCCAGGCTTGATAGAGAGAGGCGTATCCCACTGCGACTGGAATGTGAACGTCATCGCCGAACTGGGCGCGAACCCTTGTATCCTGGCGTATTCTGCGCGCAGCTTCTTTTCCGGCGCCGGAGTTTAGCAACTGCAACTCCAGCATGACCGTCAACCCTGCCAACGCCACCAGAATCAGGGCTGAGTATGCGAGGGGAGAGCGCCAGCCGTTGGTGCCTCCATTTGGCGTGGGCGGAGACTGAAATACCTCTGACACCTCGATACCTCCCGCCTTTGATACGCGATTCCCAGGCCGAAGGCTATTATCTCAGAGGTTAACTGCTGACTTAGCACTTTAGTCAGGTGCGGGCCGCTGCTTTATTTCTGGAGTGCAGGGTTTTGTGCGCCCGGCGCTCTCTTGTTCCTGTCCTCGAACTCGTGCTGCATCCGCCCTTTCCACGTCTCGAGATATTTGTTCAAGATTGGCATCATCTCCTGCATGCTCTCTTGTGTTACCGCGGGTAGCTCTTGTAAAACCTTCTGCCCAACCACGGAAGAATAGAACGCATTCATCGCCTGAATGTCGCCACGAGTGAAATGCCTTTGGTACGCGGGAATCATAGCCTGTGTCATCTCGTCCACAGGCATAT
>JASIKQ010000176.1 GCA_030049565.1 Candidatus Sulfotelmatobacter sp. | reverse complement strand
TTTGGCAGGCCAGCACGCGAACTTCAACTCCGCAGGACTGTTGCAACTCGCGCAACAGGTTCGAGGTGGGCAACTGATGCATTGAGAAATCGTCAAGTTTGACCGCAGGAATTTGGCCGGGATCGATTTCGAAGATTTCGCCCGGAGTGCGCCCGGCATCGATCGCATCAAGGATGAGCAGGCGCTGTGGCCGGACCGGGCTCAGGCACAGAGTGAACAGAAGCTTGCGCACTCCGGTGCCTACATCCAGAAGGCAAACGGCCTCGGGCACGGAGTAGTGGGACTCAACGTAGTCCACCACCACGCACCCGAAGCCGTCGTCACCGAACAGAATGTTCCCGCAGCCGAGCACCAGGGTCGGCTTCCGACAGAAGTCGGGAAGATCGGATGTATCGGTCTTCCACATGCTCCCTTCTCTTACTTTCTTGCCCTGGCTTTCTTGCCCTGGCCCGCAGTTCAATTAGCGAGCGAGCCGAGCAACTTGCCTTCCGCGTCGAAGATGTCCAGCTTGACCGAGAGCTTCCCATCCAGACGATGGGTTGCGCAGGACAAGCAGGGATCGTAAGCGCGAATTGACATCTCAACCGTGTTCAACACTCCCTGGTCATACTTGCCGTCATGAATGAGGCTCTTGGCGGCCTGGGTGACCGACATATTGATGGGAGCGTTGTTGTGGGTTGTGCCCACAATCAGGTTGACGTTGGTGATCAGACCATCGGCATCGGTGGTGTAATCGTGGATAAGAGTGCCTCGCGGCGCTTCGGTGACGCCTACGCCGCGTGCTGCGCGAGGCGTCACTTTTACTCGCGTCTCCGTGCTGGTGATATCGGGATCGTCCAGCAGGCGGATGGCGTTTTCGGCGTTGTAGAGCAGTTCGATCAGCCGCGCCCAGTGATAGAGCAGCGTGAGCTGTGCCGGCCGCCCAAACTTGGCGCGGAACTCCTCTAACTCGGCTTGCGCCAGTGGCGTGTCGATGAAATCGCAGACATTTATGCGCGCCAGCGTGTTGGCTCGATAAATGCCCTTGGGATTTTCGACATCCATGGAGAAGCCTTCGCCCCACTGTTTGGCATAGGGGAACTTCAGGTAGCTCCACGACTCAATGTGCTCCGAGATGAAGTCCGGGTAGCGATCTACGGGGAAATCCTGGAATGCGCCTTTAGGCGTCATCAGGCGAATCTTTCCGTCGTAGAGGTTAAGCGCGCCATTATCTTTGACTGTGCCGATGAAACCGGTGTTGATCACTCCCAGCGACTTCACCACGTCCAGGTATTTGGGGAAAACATTCTCCTTGGCGAAAGCTATGGAGAACTTTGCGAGTTCCAACGCCTCATCGGCTTGCTTGCGCAACACATCGCGCTCGGCGGGAGCCAGTGGCTTGCTGAATCCGCCGGGAACCGCGGCCTGCGGATGGATGGACTTGCCCGCCAGCGCTTCCAGCATCTTGGCGCACATGTGTCGGACCTTTACCACTTTTCTGGCAATATCGGGGGCAGCGCCCAGCACGCCGATGACATTGCGCACGGAATAATCAGCATCCGGACCGAGCAGGAAGTCCGCTCCCGCCAGGAAATAGAAGTGCAGAATGTGCTCTTCCATGTAAGCGATGCTGTTGCACAGTTCGCGCAGCTTGGCGCCCGCCGGCGGGGGGTGAACTCCAAACACCGCGTCGCAAGCCTTGGCCGAAGCCAGATGATGCGACCACGGACACACTCCGCAGATGCGCGGCGTGATGCGCGGCAGATCCTCCACCGGCTTTCCGAGACAGAATTTCTCGAAGCCCCGCAGTTCAATTACGTTGACGCGGGCGCTATCCACGTTGCCGGCATCGTTGAGTTGGATGGTCACCTTGGCGTGGCCTTCGATGCGAGTCACAGGTTGAATTACAAGTGTCTTGGCCATGGCTCACCTCTTGGGCGTCGGCCGCAGACGGCCAGCGCCGGCAAAACGGTTGAAGGTTGCGGCCCGATCCGGAATCTGCTTGGGATCAAGTCCGATGGAAGAAAGCGCGCCCATCATGTCGACCATGGGATTGGCTTTGTCCGACAGCGGGCCAAAGCAACCTTCGCATGGCACGTAAGCGCGGATGCAGCGCGGATTGCCCTCGCTGCCGCCGCAGCCGGCGCGCGTTGCCGGCCCAAGGCACAGGAAACCTTGCTCCATAAGGCAACGCATTTCGCTCAACGGCGCTCCCGGCTTGAACTCGGGCTCCTCAAAGCGCCGCTTCAACGTTGAGACTGCCTTCTTTTCCCGCTTGGTGGGACACTCGTCGCAAACGCTCTTCGAGGCCAGCACCGGCAGCGGCTTGCCTTCGAGCAGCGCGAGCAGCGCGTTGGCAACCATTTCCGGTGTGGTGGGACAGCCGGGCAGATAGGCATCCACGGGCACCACTTCGTGAACCGCATAGACGCGGTCCGTCAGTTCGGGGATCTGTTCGTGGGGGATGCCGTTCTTTTCCGTGGTTACGCTGCCGCGATATACCTTCTCCAACAGTTCTTCCGTGCTGAACTGATTGGCGAGTGCCGGTATACCGCCAAAACAGGCGCAAGATCCCAGAGAGATCAGGAGCTTGCATTTCTTGCGCATCTCCTGCGCCAGCTTTTTATGCTCTTCGCTGCGGATTCCTCCCGATATAAGTCCAACATCAGCCGCCGGGATTTCCATCTCGGCATTCTCGCCAGTCTGACCGAAGAGCTTGTGATCCATCAGGACCGGCATGTGCACAATTTCAACCTGTTTGAGTACGTCGATGAGTGCTTCGCCAATATCGAGAATCGTTACCTCGCATCCTCCGCATATGGCGAACCACTCCTCGGCAAGCCGAGCTGCCATGCTGCACCTCCGAGAGTGAACTTAGACTTTGTTCTTATCGAGCCTTTTGAATTCGCCACGGAGGCGCGCAGACCACGGGGAAAACATCAAAACAACAACTCCGTGTCCTCCGTGCCTCAGTGGTGAAAATGATTTCTCACTGCTTGTACGGGCTTGCGCCCAACTGCCTCACCTGCTCGGTGAACTCTTTGACGACCTGCGCAAATCGCGCGCCTTCTGCCGCCGAAACCCACTCCAGGCGAAAGCGCTCCTCCTCGATACCAAAGTCGGGAAGCATCAACTT
>JASIKQ010000175.1 GCA_030049565.1 Candidatus Sulfotelmatobacter sp. | reverse complement strand
CGCAAATTGCGCGATGACTTTTCGCCGGCCTACCTTGCCGCTGTTTTCGACGTGGCGGCGCCGACTTTTCGTGACCAGCAGGCAGAAGCCATCACGAAAGTCCGCAAGTTCGACATCAAAACGCAAACGTTCACGGAGATCGAATACAAGGGCTACAAAGCCAACCGCGCGGCCATGCCTGAGGATCTGGCGCAGCAGATTCCTTATATCCGGCGTGCGCTGGAAGCCTATCGCATTCCAATTCTCGAAATGCCGGGCTTCGAGGCTGACGATGTAATCGGCACGCTGGCGCGGAAAGCGGCGGAAGCTTCGCATCCGGTTTACGTCGTCTCGAGTGATAAAGACATGATGCAACTGGTAAACGACATGGTTTGCATTCTCAATCCGCCCAAAGACAACCTGATTTGCGACGCCGCCAAGGTGGAAGAAATTCTAGGCGTGCCACCGGAGCGGGTGGTCGATGTGATGGCGCTGCGCGGCGATGCGATCGATAACATTCCGGGCGCACCCGGCATCGGCGACAAGGGATCGGTCGAGATCATTAAACGCTTCGGCAGCGTCGAGCAGGCGCTGGAGCGCGCGACGGAAGTTGAACGAAAAACCTATCGCGAGTCTCTGCAAAATAATCGCGACACGATTCTATTTAGCAAAAGCATGGCCACTATCGACACGAACGTGCCGGTCGAATTGAACCCCGAAGCCATGCGCGCAGGTGAGCCGGATGTCGAACTGTTGCGGCAGCTTTTTACGGAGCTGGAATTCACCTCGTTGCTGAAAGAGCTTTTGCCGGAAGTTCAGATCACAGAGACTCATTACACAGAAGCCAAGTCTGCCGCCGATGTCGAGCAGGTTCTAAAATCGCTCGCGGCTGGAGCTGCGATTGCCATTGCTGTGGAGCGATCTGAAGCTTTGCCACAAAGCACCGACGATGGAGAAGAAGCTGCTGAGGAGCAGCCCACGACCTGCCGTGTTGCTATCTCTTCTGCCGCCGGTTATGCCACGGTGATCACGTTCGACTCAGCACCGGCCGCCGCCAAACTTCGATCGATCTTGACTTCGGCGCAGATACCCAAATCGATTCACGATTACAAGGCTGCTATTCACGCCCTCGAACCACTTGGGATCGACTTACGGGGAGTGCAGCACGATCCCATGCTTTACTCTTACCTGCTCGATCCCACGTATTCATCGCACCAGCTTGCGGATGTCGGGTTGCGGCGCTTCAATCTCAAGCTGACCGGCGCTCTGGACGAATCTGCCGATATCACAGGGAGACTTGCCTCGGCTTTGCGCGCCGAAGTCGAGCAGGCGGATTTACTGAAGCTGTACGAGGAGATTGATCTGCCGCTCGTGACGGTTCTCGCGCGCATGGAGCAGGCGGGAGTGAAAATCGATACCACCGCGCTCGAGAAAATGTCGGCGGAACTGGAGCGCGAGAGCGCGGCCAAAGCCAAAGAGATCTTTGAAGCGGCGAGCATGGAATTCAATATCAGCTCACCCCGCCAGCTCGGCGATGTGCTTTTCAATAAGTTGAATCTTCCCAAGCCTGTGAAATACGGCAGGGGACGCACCATTTCAACCGCGGTTGATGTTCTCGAAGATCTGGCGGAAGACCACCCGATCGCGCGCATGGTGCTCGATTACCGCCAGCTCACCAAACTAAAATCGACTTACGTCGATACTTTGCCTGCGCTTATCAATCCCTCGACCGGGCGCGTGCACACGACGTTCGGCCAGACGGGAACCGCGACTGGGCGCCTCTCGTCGGCGAATCCCAATCTGCAAAATATTCCGATTCGCACCGAGCTAGGACGTGGCATTCGCGCTGCATTCATCGCCGAGCCGGGGCATGTTCTGTTGACGGCGGATTATTCGCAAATCGAGCTTCGCCTGCTCGCGCATTTTTCCGGCGACCCGCTATTGGTGGAGGCTTTCCGCCGTGGCGACGACATTCACACGCTGACCGCATCGCAGGTTTTCGGTGTGCCCCCGCTGATGGTCACGGCTGATCATCGGCGGAAGGCGAAGGTCGTAAATTTCGGAATCGTCTACGGGCTCTCGCCGTTTGGTTTATCGCAAAGCCTGGGAATCGAAACTTCGGAAGCCAAGCAGTTTATTACGAATTATTTCGAGAAATATAAAGGTGTACGCGCATACATAGACAAGACTCTTGAAGAAGCCCGCCGCGATCTGAAGGTGAAAACGCTCTTCGGTCGCGTCCGGCCCATCCCCGACATTAACAGCAAGAATTTCACCCAGCGTGGTTTTGCCGAACGCACGGCAGTAAATACGCCCTTGCAAGGCACTGCGGCCGATTTGATCAAGATTGCGATGATACGCATTGACGAGGCTCTGCAACAGCGGGGGTTGAAATCAAGGATGACATTGCAGGTTCATGACGAGTTGGTGTTCGAGGTGCCTGAGAAAGAAGTTGGAGCAATGCAGAGTCTGGTGCGCGAGCGAATGGAAAAGGTGCATGATTTAGCCGTTCCGCTGCTCGTAGAAATGGGGATTGGACCGAATTGGAGGGATTTGGACTAACCCAGGCACGCCAGAGCTGGAATATCTGCTTCGCAGAAAGACAAGGAATGATTCAACTATATTCCCAGCGCTTTCTGGATTTCTCCCGCAATCCTCGCCGTGACCTCGCGCATCTTTTCTTCCGACTCCGCTTCCACCATCACGCGCGCCAGGGCCTCAGTACCTGAATAGCGAACGACGATTCGTCCATTGCCGTCGAGTTCGCGTTGGGCGGCTTCGATTGCCTTCTGCACTTCCGGAATCTGTGAGAACGGAATTTTCTCACGCACGCGCACGTTCTGAATCTTCTGAGGAAAAACCTTCAGGTCGCTGACCAACTCCGCCAGCGCTCTGCCGGATCGGACCATGACATCCATCACGCGCAAGGCAGTGAGCAAGCCGTCGCCGGTGGTGGAGTTGCCATCGCGGAAAATCACATGCCCCGATTGCTCGCCGCCCAGGGTCGCGCCGATTTTCAGCATTTCTTCCAAGACATATTTGTCGCCAACATCCGCACGCAACAGGCGAATATCGGACTTCTTCAACGCAATCTCGACTCCCATGTTCGACATGGTCGTGGCGACGACGGTATCTCCCGCCAATTTCCCGCGCGCTTTCAGATCCCGGGCCGCCAGCAGCAGCACTCCATCTCCATTCACTACGCGGCCCTGCGCATCGCAGAACAATGCACGGTCAGCATCGCCATCGAAGGTCACCCCTAAATCGAATTTTCCTCCGGATTCGGCGATGGATCGGGCGAGCACTTGGGGATGCAGCGCGCCGCAGCCTTCATTAATGTTTTTGCCATTCGGACTCACATGGGTGAATGTCGTATTGACACCTAAGCATCGAAATAACTCGGGAGCCTCGGCCGTGGCAGCCCCGTTGGCGCAATCGATGAGCACGCGAAGCCGACTCACATCGGAGGACACGCTGCTGGCCAGAGATTCGATATAAGCCTTGCGCTGCTCTGATTCGCCCGGCAACGATGGGCCGGCGACCCTCATGGCGGTATCGTCCATGGCGCCGGGTTTGGCCAGCAGGGCAAAAATTTCCTTTTCAATTGCCATTTCGCGCGCATCGCTAAGCTTGAACCCATCTCCGGAAAACACTTTGATGCCGTTATCGGTCCAGGGATTGTGCGACGCGGAAATCACCACGCCCGCGGCAAAGGTCCGCGATCTCGCCAGGTAGGCAATCCCCGGAGTCGTGATCACGCCCGCGCTGTGCACTTCGACTCCGACGGCCGCCAGCCCTGCGGCGACGCGGTCGGCAATCCATGCGCTCGATTGGCGCGTATCTTGTCCCAGCACGGCGCGAGCCTTCGGCGTACTGCGCATGAGATCGTGTCCCAGCGCTCGCCCGATCAGATAAGTGCTGTCCTTGGTGAGCGGGAAATCGCCCGCGACGCCGCGTATGCCGTCAGTGCCAAACAGTTGTCGCGTCGGAGTGCTCATAAAGTTCTGCGAGTTCACGGTCGAATTGTGTCCAGCGATGGCGAACCAACTGAGGATAACAAATGCAGGCGAGAGAGTCAGTTCAATGGCCGCTGGCCGCTGTGTTCATAATCACAGTAACGCGGATTGGCGTGGGATTGACTACCTGCACGAGCACATCCGGAATGTAGACATTGGTCACAAAGGTCGATTCCGTTCGCGTTCCGGAGGCGTCAATGGGATCGGTAGTCGCCACGTCCACCCGTTCCACGTGATGTTGCGGGCCGGTGATGGTGATTCGATCCGGATCCACGAGCACCCTCGCGATCTTTTCTCCGGCCGCAAGAGTACCGGTGAGGTTAGGGCGAATTTCTACATCGCGCGTAAGGCGTGTATCGAAGCTGAGGTGCACCTGCCCGGGAACGACTTGCACCACGTGCAAATCGCGTTGATGGCGAATCTGCTGCCCGGTCAGGTCAAAGGTGCGTTCGCCGGGCTTGACGTCTTTCAAGTCCAGCTCGGCATGAATGTCAGTTGGCTGCAATTGCCGGATGAGACTATCGGGACCGCGCACGCGAATCTGTGCCTCCGGTATGGTTGCGGAGCTGATTTCGAGATGCGGCGGAACATGCTGAAACTCGATGGGAACGTGCACGGCAACTTCCGCCGGCTCCTGATCGGGCGAAATCGCCAGCCAAAGGCCGGTCGCCAACATAAGCGACACAACTTTCAACCAGAAGTTGTGCAGTACCCAGCGGCGAAAGAATGCCATCATCGCGGACGCTCCGTTTCCGAAGCCGGTTCTTGGCCGGCGCTAATGCTGGCATCTTCGCGCAGCGGCGACTCCACATCTTCATTGGCTTCCTCAATGGGAGGTGTGACCGTGGGTAATGCTACCGGGGCGACGTATCGCCGCAGCTCTGCGCTCAGGCGTTCGCGCAGCTGCTCGACGGTGAGATCGCGTTCGATCTTTCCACCCAGGGCCATGCTGATGGCGCCGGTTTCCTCGGAGACGATGACGGCGATGGCGTCAGTTTCTTCGGTAATTCCAATGCCCGCGCGGTGGCGCGTACCCAGCTGCGTGGAGAGCACCGGATTCATGGAGAGCGGCAGAAAACACGCAGCCGCGGCCAAGCGGTCTTTCTGGATGATCACCGCGCCATCGTGCAGCGGGGCGCTGGGCCGGAAAATGGTGGCGAGAAGATCGTAAGAGAGCTTCGCATCCATGGCGACGCCGCTTTCGATATAGGTGCGCAAACCGATCTCGCGCTCAATCACCATCAGTGCGCCGGTCTGGTGCTGGGAAAAGAGATTTGCCGCGAGGACGATATCATCGTAAGAATCGCCGTCGACAGCGCCGGGCCCACGCAGAAAACTTACGCGCCGGCCCAGATCGGAGAGCACATAGCGAATCTCCGACTGGAAGACCACGATCAGCGCAAAGACAATGTAGGGCAGCAAATGGCTGACCAGCCAATTCAGCGTGACCAGCTCGCCAATGCGCGCCAAATAAAATGCGCCCGCGATTGCGGCCAGGCCGGCAAGCATGGGCGCCGCGCGCGTGCCCCGGATCATCACCAGCAGTTCATAGATGATCAACGCCACCAGCAAAATGTCGAGCACGGTGAACGATACTCGCAACCATGGCGTTGTGATTTGGGTCACCGGGGCTCCAATGAGGAAACTTGCCGCTTCTGAACCTTACATTCTAATGCACGGCAATCGGGGCAATATAGGGCAAGATGGGATAAAGGTCGCCGTTCCTGTTCATTTGCCGAATTGAAGACTACTCATTGACATGCCGGTGAGTGCAATCACGATGTTAGGCCAGATTCACAGACATCAGGAATACAATAAGGCCGACGCCAATGTCCCATGACTGAAGCCTCAAACAGAGCCAGTTTCGAGAAAATCGTGGAGTGGGCATACAGCACATTGCCCGAGAAGATCAGAAACTTGCCAGATTTTCCCGGCATTCAAGTGGTCGACGAGCCACCCGAGGGGATGTTCGAGAAGATGTCGGAGAGAAGGAATTGGCCTCGGGGTACTGAGCTCCTGGGGTGCTACAGCGGAGTGGGCAGGACCAAGCGCCAACACAACCTAGTGCAAAGTGCTCCCGATTTGATATTCGTTTTTCGAGGTCCTATTCTGCGGTGTTCAAAGGGAAACCTGCCCGCGGAAGTGAAACAAGTGGTCTGGCACGAAGTTGCGCACTGGCTGGGGCATGATGAGGGGGAAGTGAAGGGACTGGGTCTTTCACTCCGCTTCCAAGACATAGCGCCTGATCCGCTCGACAGCGAAGCACGAAAAGCGGCCTTAGAACAGGGACTCCCATCGACTATTGAGAAGGAAGAGGAAGCACACCAAGAACTGCGCTGCCTAAAGTGTTACTCCGCAAATGTCACCTGCCGTGAACTGGACAAGCCGTTGACCGCTTCTGGAGGTTGGCTG
>JASIKQ010000174.1 GCA_030049565.1 Candidatus Sulfotelmatobacter sp. | reverse complement strand
CCGTGCATGCAGCAGGCGTCGAGTTCGACCACCCCTTCCTCGTTGGGAATTCCGCCCAGGCCGACGCTGGTGTCGTTGGGATCGTTCTCCGGGCCCTGGACGACACGGAGGGCGGCGTCGAGCGTGTCTCCGCCGTCCTTGAGGAAGGCGAAGGCCTCGTCGAGATAGTTGAATCCGTTGTTGGCGCAGATGATGATGGGGCGCTTGTAGGGGCCTGGCTGCGCTGCTGGTGCGAGTTCCGGCGTAGATTCGCCTTTTGCGCGGAGTCCAGTGGAAATTGCTCCTAGAAGGGAAGTCTTGACGAAATCACGGCGGGAAAATGACATGGGCCCTCCTGCTGAGCCGAAAGCGGGAGGATATCATAGCGGTCACTCCGCAGTTGCGAGTCTCGAGTGCGGCTTTAATCGCGGCGTCATCCTACATCCGGTCGCTCGGCACGCGAAATTCCTCAATCCCGCTAGTGAAGGCGCGGGAGACGACAAAATCGCGGGTCTGGATTCCGTCTCTTCTTCATCCTCGCGCCGCACCGCGGTAGCGTACTAAATCACGAGCGGAGGGTTCGGCTGAGGTTGGCTTCACCGGCCAGGGCTTCACGTTGGGCTCGGAGCGGAAGCGCAAAACCGCGGCGATGTTGCCTACCTGATCGAATTCAGGTTCATTTTTTACATAAAACAACTCGATGTTATGGCGAATCACCCATGGCAGAATAGCTTCGCCGACGTCGACCAGCTTGCGGGTTTCGCGGCCGCAAGCGGGGCAGATGTGAACGAGGTGGGCGTCGAGATGTCCGCAGCCAGAGCACTCGACGGCCTGCGCGACGTAGTTGTCGGCCATCAGCAGGGTCTGAATTTCTCCCAACTCGAGGGCGCGCAGCACACGGCGCAATCCGGTGACGCCGCGGCCGCCGGCCTTGGCCTGATCGATGGCCTCGCGAACAGCTTCATAGCAACGACTTTTCTGCCAGCCGGAAAACATGCGTTCGGCCTGGTTGCGGATTTCTTCATTGCTGGCGTGGGCGACTTCGGCATTAAAGCGGCCGAGCAATCGGTGCGCGACGTAGGAATGAAGCTGTTGGGAGAATTGCGGCCAGAGCGTGTCCTGGCAGCCGAGAATCCATTTTTCGAAGGTACCGTTTTCTAAACCTTCTTTGAGCGCCTCAGCAACGGTCTTGAAATGCTCGCGAGCTTCGTCGTCAACACGGCGCTGGGCGTGACCGCCGTCGTAACCACGGAAGCCATCGCCTCGGCCTCGGCGCGAAAGGGGATGGAAGAAGTCTTCGCGCTCGGCCAGCGCGCCCAGGCGCAGATCAAACAGACGGGCGCGGTGGCGATCGACGAGCACGACGCCGAGGCGGGGGAAGGCTCCCAGCAATTGCGCCAGGGGCTTGAGCTGGAAGTGGCGGTTGAGGTGGAGCTGCGTGCCGCTGAGTTGCGCCGGGAGATCATACTCGCGCCAGAAATTCTGGGCCGCGCAGGCGAATACGCCTTTGGCGTGAGCGCCGTTGCTGCGGAACTCTTGCGAGAGGCGCAGGATGCGGTCGAGGTCGGCGCGGGCGGCGTCGAGTTTGGCTCTGCCGGTTTCTCCAAGTTTGTTTGCAAGCTGGCGCGAGACTTCGCGCACCAAATCTTTGGTGAAAATTGCATCTTCCTTATGAGCTTTGTTGCGAGGCGTTGTGGGCTGAAAGTAGAAGCTGAGAGCGCAGTTGCTCCGATCTTCGAATTGTGCGAGTTCCTGAATCTGTTCTCGAGTAATCATCGAGTCCATCTTCCTTTTTGTGAGATTGTTTAGGCGGTGCCAGTCGAGGCAAACCGTCCTTTAAATTGCCGGATGAGAGCAGGCGATTGGCGCAGGTGAGAGCGCGCGGCGGAAATGGAGCTGGAGACACGCTCCGAAGTGACTCCGGTAATGGCGGAAATTTCGTCGATGCCGAAGCCTTCGACGGCGTACAGGATGAAGGCTTCGCGATGGGCGGATGGGACGTCGCGCAAAGCGGCGGCAATGAGATGCATCATCTCGTCACTGCCCACGATTTGCTCGGGCGTGGCGATGCGGCCATCGGCAATGATGGTTTCTTCGGTGATGGCTTCATCGGGCTGGTGGAATTGCAGCTCGGCCTCGTCGCTGGCGCGGACGTTTTGTTTGCGGGCTGATTCTTCGAGATGAACGGCGCCGCCGTTGGAACCTTCGGGGCGGGAGAGTTCTTCGAGGGCGTCGAGAGCCAGGCGGTAGAGCCAGGGCTCGAGGGCCAGCCGCTCGGGCTTTTCTTGTCCGTCGGTCAGGGCGGAGGCGATGGTTTCGTCGATGACTTCTTCTTTGCTGATGGAATCAGGCGCAATCATTTCGGCGGCTTCGCGGAAATAAATCTCGCGTTCGACGAAACGCTCGAGGCGGGCAAGGTTCGCGTTCACGTAGGAGCCGATGTCTTCCGAGGAAACGGTGGGCGGAAAAACTGCGGCCAAAGTTTGCTCGAAGGGAACGGAGGTTTTGCGGCGCGAAAAGGCCTGCTGTTGGCGGCGCGGCCACTTGTGCGTGGAACGAAGCATGTCCTTATGCTTGCCA
>JASIKQ010000173.1 GCA_030049565.1 Candidatus Sulfotelmatobacter sp. | reverse complement strand
GGGCGGAAGGTGCGAATCACGCGCACCATATCGGCGAGAGCGATATCGTGGCCGCCCCATTCCGCAAACGTTTCTTGGGCACTTTTGGAAAAGCCGAAATCGGCAACATGTGTGAATCGCTCTTGCACTCCGTAATACTGGTCGGCGGCCAGCAATTCGAGAGTGCGGAGGACCCCGAGCACATCGGATAAATTGCTGCCCACTTTGTTTTGTCCACCTTCACCACGATTGAGAGTGAGCAGGAGCACAGTGTCTCCATGGCCTCGGGATTCGAGGGTGAGCATGCCGCCATCCTCATCGTCCGGGTGGGCGACGGTTTGCATCAGGCGTGCTGTGGTGCTGAGGCGTCGAAGCATTTCGCGGAGGCCGGGCGGTCCCTGATCTTGCGGCAGTTCGGGAGGCACGCCCATATAAGGGAGGGGGGCGAATTGGGGCAGATTCGCAACTACGCCGGAGTCGTGGGCGGGAGCTTCATTAGTCTCGCGGGAGGCGAACAGGAAAATGGGAATCGCGAGCGGCAGGCATAAGAGCAGGAGCGCTGAGTTGCGGCGCAGCAAGCGAACACTCCGGCTTTGGGACATTGCCAGCGGCGCTCTAGACGATTGCACCTTACAAGGATGGGGCTTAGGGGCGCTTTGACGCAAATTTTTCCTGAACTTCAGGGTAGTTTTGAGCCACGGACGTGCGCTGCATGAATTAGCTACGGCTGGCCCTCTTTGAGAGATTCCTGGCAGTTGCTACCGGCGGTGAGCACCTGGTTGAACTCGGTATCTTTGCGCAGGTCTTTGAGCTGCGGGTCTTCGAGCAGAGGCGAATAGGCACAGTAATTTTGTTGAACGGCGGCTTTAAGCAGGCGCAGAGCTGCGTCTTTCTGGCCGCAGTAGGCCATGATGGAGCCGACGTGGTACCACTGCTCGGGATCAAGTTCGGTCATAGTTGCAGTCTCGGCCTCGTGGACGATGCGGTCAAGATCGCTTGGGTGCTGCGGCTGTGTGCAGGCGATGAGCAGGTCGCGGTGATAATAAGGAGTCTTGGCCACTTTCATTGCGGCCTCGTGGGCCTGAGTAACGTTGCCTTCGTCCAGATAGAGATAGGGCATGACCCACGCGGCCCACTCGGAGCCGGGGTCGAGGCGGATGAAATCCCTGGCGCGGTCGGTTTTGCCGAGTTCGAGAAACGCGAAGGCACAGGAGCGAAAACTGAAATTGCCCGGATCGAGATTGAGCGCGGTGTCGCACTCCCGCGTGGCCTGCTCGGTCATCCCGGCATAGCGAAGCACGTAGCTGAGGGCGAAGTGGGCGTCTGCGCTTTGCGGACGGCGCCGGGCCAGATCTTTGGCTTCCTGGTAAGCGTGGCTGAGATCCCCACGTTCGACGCGATTGGTGATCAGGTTGCTGGCGGCCGAAACGAGATTGGGATCGAGTGCGAGAGCTTTTTCGTAGGCTCGGTTGGAGCGCTGGAACATTTCTTCTCCGCCGCCGCCGTACGAAGAATCGTAATAATAACGTTGACCCAAAGCCTGCCAGGCTGGGGCGTAGCCGGGGTCGACTCCTACCACGTGCTCGAGGACGGCGATGGCATCTTTATTTGGTCCAGGATCATGCGGCAGGGCGAGAGCGTGGAGATAAAGGTCGTAGGCTTCCTGGCTCTTGGGGCGAGAGGCGGTGCTGACCGTTCCACCGGCGCCGAGAATGGGCAACAATCCCTGCTGGACTTGGGTAGTCAGTTGATTTTGCAAGGAAATCATGTCGTTTACGCCGGAAGTGACCGTGGTTTGCCACGTGAGACGGTCGCTCGCGACATCGACAGCTTCGAGCGTGACGGTGAGTTGCTCGCCCTGCTTCAGGAAATGGCCGGTGAGCAGGCGGCCAACGTGAAGTTGCTGGCCGACCTTGCGGGGATCGAGGTCGGGTTCTACAAATTTGCGCGTGGTGGAGGAAGGCCGCACGTCGAGCGAACGGGCGTACGCAAGCACGCTGGTGAGTTCGTCGGCGAGAGCGAAGCGCAGGAAGTCGACGGAGAAATCGCCATTCATGTTTTGCAGGGGAAGCACGGCGATGGCATTGGCCTGCTCGAGGCTGGCGACGGAACGGTGCTCGAACCAGTAAGCACCAACCGCGGCCAGCACGGTCACCAGCAGCGCGACGGTCCCCAGCAACAACCACAATTGCCAGCGGCTCGTCGTAGTGCGGCCAAAGGTCTTGCTGGCAACGCGCAGTCCGCTATGCAGCGCTGATTTAACCTGCCCGGATTCAGTTTCCTTCTTCAGTTGCTGAAGGTCGGCCTTCATCTGCGTGGCGCTCTGGTAACGATCCCTGCGATCTTTCTCCATCGCCTTGCCGATGATGCCTTCGAGCTCTACGGGAACTTTCGGGTTAAGCGTGCAGGGCGGGACCGGCCTGTCGTGCAGAACGGCGTCGAGGGTCATTAGGGAGTTCTTGCCGGAGAACGGCTTTTTGCCGGTCGACATCTCGTACATCACCACGCCGAAGGAGAAGAGATCGCTGCGGAAGTCCAGATCTTCGCTGCGCGCCTGCTCGGGAGACATGTAAACTGCGGTTCCGGGAATGACACCGATGGCGGTCAGCGTGTTGTCTGCGGCGGCGGGATCGCTATCCGTGCCAACGTTGTGCAAGACCTTAGCGAGTCCGAAGTCGAGGACTTTTACCTGCCCGGTGGGAGTGAGAAAAATATTGGCGGGCTTGATGTCGCGATGGACGATGCCTTTGGCGTGCGAGGCGGCAAGAGCGTCGGCGACCTGAATGCTGATGTCGAGCAGCTTATCTGTGTCAATCGGCTTGGCAGTTTGTTTGAGGCTCTCGCCGTCAATCTTCTCCATCACGATAAACGGGTGGCCGTTGTTGTCTTCAATGCCGTGAATGGTACAGATGTTGGGATGGTTCAACTGCGACGCCGCGCGGGCTTCGCGAGTGAAACGCTCGAGTGATTTGGGGTCGCCGGCGAGATTTTCGGGTATGAACTTGAGGGCGACATGCCGGCCCAGTTTGAGATCTTCGGCCTCATAGACGACCCCCATGCCGCCGCCCCCGAGTTTCCCCAGGATGCGATAGTGGGATACGGTCTGGCCGATCATGCGAGGCTATACTCCCGTCGGCGTAATGGTAGGCCGGGGACCGCATCAGGTCAACCGGGAGCGGATAGCGGAACATAGTTACGGAGTGCTTACTTGGGCTGCGTGTTGCTCCAGTAGGCTCAATTCTCTGCGTACGGCGTCGGCGCGGGGTCCGGAAGGTTCTTCTTGCAGGAAAGTATGCAATTCAACTATGGCGTCGGCGAGGCGATTCTGGTGCTCCAGAGCGCGCGCGGCGATGTAATGCACCAGGGTTTGCGAATCGTGGGGCATGGAGTGGACTTTGTTGCAATGAGCGATGGCGGCCTCGAAGTGCTGATTCAGCAGCTCTACATTTGCCAGTAGCATGAGGGTTTGGGGATCATTGGAGTTGAGGTTTGCGGCTTTTGCCAACTGGGTCTCTGCGTCGGCAAAATTGTGCTCCTTGATATCCATCTTTCCCAGGTTTACGAAGGCGGAGACGAGGTGATCGTTCAGAGCGACGGCCTTCTGCAGAACCTCGCGCTCATGGGCGGTGTCTCCTAAGCGCGCGTAAACAACGCCCAGATTGTTATAGGCATCGGCATACTGCGGGTAGATAGCGAGTGCCTTCATCAACTGATCTCTGGCATGATTCCAATCCTGCCGGGCGATAAGTTCGCTGGCCTTATCGAACTCCTTTTTTGCTTTTTTGGGGATGTTCAGGTCGACGGAAGCTAC
>JASIKQ010000172.1 GCA_030049565.1 Candidatus Sulfotelmatobacter sp. | reverse complement strand
AACATAGCGAATCGATAATACACCCAGACTCACCAAGGGGGATGGAACGGCCCGCGGCGCCCTGCGGCGGCTTTTATCGATCTTACCCTAGTTGAGCCACGAATTTCGCCTGTGTTAGCATCAGGAGTTTTGGCGGGTGATGCTGGGCTGGCCTGTATCCTGCTCTGATCCTTTTCTAGGCCTTGTCTGTTCCACGCCTGCGAAGGAGCCTCATCGTGAAAGTTTATTCCGGAGAAAATATTCGTAACGTTGCCATTGTTGGCCACGGCCGCGCCGGCAAAACTACGCTGGTTTCGGCCATGCTCTATACCGCCGGCGCCACACCCAGGCTTGGCCGCGTGGATGACGGCTCGTCAGTTACCGATTATGACGAAGAAGAAATCGCCCGCCAGATGTCGATTTCCGCCTCCACGGCTTTCGCCGAGTGGGGCAAAACCAAAATCAACATACTTGATACGCCCGGCTTCAACATGTTCGTCCACGAGGCCAAGATGGTGTTGCCTGTGGTCGATGCCGCTATCGTTGTCGTCGATGGCGTGGCCGGAGTGGAAGTGGTCACGCAAAAGGTCTGGAAAGACTGCGAAGAGTACAAGACTCCTCGCCTGATCGTAGTCAACCGCATGGATCGCGATCGTGCCAACGCCGAACGCGTGCTGGAATCACTGACGCGGGCTTTCGGCCGCGAGGTGATTCCCATCGAACTGCCCATCGGCGCGGAAAAGAACTTATTGGGGGTGGTCGATCTGGTGCGCATGAAGGCGTACACCTATGACCTTGGCGGCAATGGCAAAGGCAAAGAGACCGAGATTCCGGCAAACCTGAAGGAGCAGGCGAAAACTGCGCACGAGAAGCTGGTTGAACTGGTTGCCGAGGGCGATGACAAGTTGATGGAGAAGTTCTTCGAAGCGGGAACACTTTCGGAAGAAGACCTGGTGCCTGCCCTGCACAATGCGATTCGCGAAGACAAAATTTTCCCAGTAATCTTCGCCTCCGGTCTCGGCAACGTCGGCGCCGACCGCGTGATGGATTTCATCGTCGACTACACTCCCGCGCCTTCGGAACATGATTGGGTGCAGGGTGAACCGGCGGCCTCAGGAAACGGCGACGCTCCCAAACGCCACGAAACCGACTCTGAGCCGGTTTCGCTGTACGTTTTCAAGACGGTTTCAGACCCGTTCGCTGGGCGTATTTCCTATTTCAAAGTTTTTTCCGGCGTGCTCAAGAACGAAGCTACAGTTCAGAATTTCTCGCGCGGATCGGCCGAGAAGCTGTCACATATCTCGATCATGCAGGGGAAGACGGCGGTTCCCGTAACCGAACTCCACGCCGGCGACATCGGTGCGGTTGCAAAATTAAAGGATGCTTTGACCGGAGACACGCTCGGCGACAAATCTGCGCCCATTCAATATCCCCGCGTCAAGCTGCCCGAGCCAGCGATCACTTTTGCCATTGAGCCGAAGAGCCGCGCCGATGAAGATAAGCTCGGTCCCGGCATTCACAAGCTCATGGAAGAAGATGCCATGCTGCGTTTCTTCCGCGATCCGCAGACCAAAGAATTTCTCATCGCCGGAACCGGCCAGCAACACATCGAAGTCACGGTTTCGAAGCTGAAGAAGCGTTATCACACCGAAGTCGTTTTGAAAGCGCCCAAGGTTCCTTATCGCGAAACCATCCGCGCCAAAGCCGACGTGCAAGGACGCCACAAAAAGCAAACCGGCGGCCACGGGCAGTACGGCGACTGCAAGATCAAGATGGAGCCTTTGCCGCGCGGTGGACAATTCGAATTCGTCAATGACATTTTCGGCGGAGCCATTCCGAAGAACTTTATTCCGGCGGTCGAAAAGGGCATTAAAGACGCCGCCGCGCGGGGATATCTCGCGGGATATCCGGTGGTCGACTTCCGCGTGATTCTCTACGATGGTTCTTACCATGACGTCGACTCGAACGACTTGTCATTCCAGATGGCGGGCCGCATCGCGTTCAAGAAAGCCATGGAAGTAGCCAAGCCCACTCTGCTTGAGCCGGTCATGAACGTCGAAATCACCGTCCCCGACGACTTCGCCGGATCGATCATGGGTGACCTCAACAGCCGCCGCGGCCGCATCCAGGGCATGGACAACAAAGGCGGCAACACCATCGTCAAAGCCGAAGTGCCCATGGCCGAGATGCTCAGCTACGGTGTCGATCTAACGTCAATGACCCAAGGCCGCGGCAGCTTCAACATGGAAATGCATCACTACGACACGGTGCCCGGGCAACTGCAGGAGAAGATCATCGAGAAAGCCAAAGCCGAGCGGGGTGAGGTGAAGGAAGAGGAAGAGTAGGATTTAGCCGAAGAGCTTCTGAAACTTGTCGGGATCGTGCGACTTAAGCCGGTCAGCGAATTCGTTAACATAAAACATGTCGGGCGTGACCCGCTGCGCACGCATGCGTATCTCAAACCTGGGATTGTCCTCATCGAGGTCGAACAGCACTAACCCGACGCCGAAAAGCATGCAGAGAGACTCGAGGCGATCTTTGTCTTCCTCCGTCATTGTCTTGGGCATCGCAATATATGTTTTGGCCGAGAATAGGCGGTACGCCACAGCCTGGCCAAACGCCACAACCGGCGCTTGCTGATCGATCTTGATCTCGGCGGAAACAATCTCGATATCAAACTTAATATGGTTCTTTGCGAGTGGCTTGTACACGCCGATAACGTCAGGAGTCGCCCATTTTGACTTCAGCCCTGCGCCACCCAGCGAGACGACCTCGACTACATCGCCGAGATCATTCTTCAAGAGCTCGGCGAATGGCTCGTAGAAGTCCGATTCCTTGATCTTGGCTCCCGTTTCTGCAATTTCTTCGGTCTTGCCGACGACGATTGCCTCGCTTCCGGCCTGAACGGGGGTGAAAAGGCCGCGACTCGGCTTTACGATTTCGCTAGGGAATATTGAATCTAGATTCCAGACGGATCCATGAATCGTATTTCGCGGAGTCTCGGGCGACTGCTGTGATATGGCGTCTACTAATGCCGTGTAGCGAATTCCGCCCGGATTAGCCGCAATGATTCCTCGCGCAAGATCTCTAATCTTCTGAACAGGCAGCTTCGCCATGCCGGAATAATACACTCTGATGCTGATTGAGGCGAAAACCCCGGTCAAGGGACACCCAGCCGGATCGCTTACGAATGCATCGCAACATCCGTACTCGCAAAATCCGTCCCCTTAGCCAGCAACGGCTCGCCCGATAGACTTCGCCAGCGCGTAAGAAAAGCAATCTCCAAAGTTCAGCCCAGCACGATGCCGTCCCTTGCCATACTTGCGCCGCGCGGAGCGCGCAATTTCCAACTGCTCGGCATCGAACGGGACTACTTGCAGTCCGGCGCGCACCGCGAATCAATCGAACCCGCGGCCAGCGGCTTCTCCCTGACGGCGCGGCCGCGATATTTTGGTCAAATAGCTGAGAAGCACGCAACATCGGTCGTTGCGAACTCCGTTCCCTTGGCCAAAATCGGCTCGCCGGAAGCCTTTGCCAGGGCGTAAACAAAGCAGTCGCCAAAGTTGAGCCCCGCCGGGTGACGGCCTTTCCCATACCGCCGCCAGGCAGAGCGGGCTAGTTCCGCTTGTTCTGCATCCACGGCGACAATCTGAAGGGCGCGCACGGCAAACAGATCGAATTCGCGACCCGCCCCTTCGCCCCGGCGGCCTTCGATTACCATGCCGGTTTCGACGATGGTCGCGGCGGAAATCAGGCGAGTATTCGCCGTCAGGATCGCGGCGCGAAAACTGTCACGTTCTGGCTCATGGAAAAAAATCGCCGCCAGGGCGGAAGTATCGATCACCATTGCGCCCCCTCACCGGGGAAGGCCATCTTCGTCGTAACCAATGATTTCGTCCGGGGTGCGGGGGTCGAGGTCGGGCATTTTGTCCACCCGTTGCAGGATGTCGTCGAGTAGCGACCCCAGTGCTTGGCTCCGACGGTTGTTTTTCAGCCGCTCCAAGCGCTCTTCCAGTGCCTTCTGAATGGCGCCTGTCAGGCTTTCGCCGGTCTTGGCCGCAATCTCCCGAGCCAGCTGTTCCGTCTCTATGCTCTTGATACTAATTGCCATAGCACGATAAGTATAGCATTATAGAATGAAGTATAGAATTATTCTTTCACCGAATTTTCAGTCCTTGCGCCTTCGCCAGCTTCGCCTGCCGCTCATCAAACGTCCAGAATCCCTCCGCCTTGAGCTCCAGCGCGCAGGCAACGTGCAGCGTATCGAGCGTTCGCATCCCGAACTTCGGGCCATAGCGGCGGCCAAGGTCTGCGCAAAGGTCAAAGGTATTTTCTGGCATTGCCGTCTCAAGCCACAAACCATCGCCGCGGTCGCGCTTCAGAGTGTCGAACACGGCATCCGCCTCAGCCTGGGAAATCTTGCCATAAAAAATCTGCTTCGCGATGGCGTGAGAACACTCCGCACCAAGAAGGGGAGTAAACCAGACGCGCGGACTCTCTTTCATCCGCTCTAGCGCAGCCGCAGAATGCGCATCTTGCACGTATAGCGATGCGAGGAAACTGGTATCAGCGTAGACAGTCAGAAGCGGCCTCGGTCCTCTATCAGGTCATCCACGATGGTTAAAACGCGGTCGCCAAAGATTTTCTTGGCGCGGGCGTCGAAGTCAGGCCACTTAACCGGCTTGTCGTTCTGTTTTTCGGGCACGATGCGGGCAATGAGGCGGTCCCGCTCTCGAAGTTCTACCGTTTTGCCCGCACGCAGCCAGGCCTTCAAACGGCGGGTGTCGCGCAGCTGGCGCATGTTGACCGATGGCATAATCATAATGTGACACATCATGTGTCACATTGTCAAGGTAACAAGCATAGCCGTCAGCTCTGGCATTCCATCCCCCCCTCCGCTATAGTTTCTATATCCATGTTCGAAAACTTTACCGTCACCGAGCGCTGGAGCAAAAAACTGGTGCACTGCGTCTACCAGATGCTGATCGTGGCCATCGCCACGCGCCACGCCGATGCTATCGACATTAAATTCCTGGTGGATGGGAAACCGGTCTGGGTGGCTTTGCCTCATCCCGCGTGGGTCGAATACAAGAAACGCACAGGCAAGCTCATCACCGATTCTCTTGCAGTGGAAATCGCCGGCCACTACCTGAAGTCTGCGCTCGAA
>JASIKQ010000171.1 GCA_030049565.1 Candidatus Sulfotelmatobacter sp. | reverse complement strand
CGCGCAGTTTCATTGCGCCCCCAACGTGATCGATGTGGGCGTGGGTGATAACGATTTGCTTGACTTGCAGATGGTGTTTGCGGATGATGGCGAGCACATCTTCGATGTCATCGCCGGGATCGATGACCATGGCCTCACGAGTGTTCTCGTCGCCAATAATCGAGCAGTTGCATTGGAGCGGGCCGACAGGAATGATTTCGTGGATCATGAGTTCATTGTAGCGGCAGAACGCTATCTGCACGCTTGCCGCAACGCGAAGTTGGCTGGAAAATACGCTAACCCGATGGGAGGTTTCTGTGGCAGCCAAATACCGTCAGCCGGGATATCAGGATCGCGATGGCCAGGACCGCGGCCGGGAGGATAGGCCGCGCCCGCAATCGAAAGAGAAGCCGGGACCACTGCCGCTGGCGCGGCGAGATTACAGCATGGGTCCGCGACCGGTAAAAATGCCCGGCACGCGCGAGGTTTCGCGCTGCGCCAATTGCGGCACGGTTTTGCAGGACATACCGCCGATGGGACTTTGTCCCAAGTGCGGATTCGAGCTGCACTCGTGCAAGCAATGCATGTATTTCGACCCCGGCAGCCGGTTCGAGTGCATGCAGCCGATCAAGGAGCGAATCGCGAAGAAAGACGCGCGCAACGATTGCACATTCTACGAGATTCGCGTCACGCGGGAAAAAGAAACCTCTACGCCGGCTCCTTCGCGGCCCAGCGATGCAAGACAGGCGTTTGAGAATCTGTTTAAGAAATGAGTGTGCACAGCCATTGTTTCCGTCACGGTTTCTGCGTCGGTCTCAATAGAATCTCGCTCACAAACGACTGCGCAGCTTGCGTCACCAGCATGGCTACAGCGTGGGCGATGTCTTCCGGTTGCAGCATCTTTGAAGTGTCTTTGCCTTGATGCGGGCTCAGTTCGGTGTTGGTCGAGCCGGGGCAGATGACGGCGACGCGGATGTTGTGAACTCGTAACTCTTCCGCCAGGGAATATGTCAATCCATTCAGTCCCCACTTTGAGGCGGCGTAGGCTGCACCATTCGGCAGCGCATTCTTGCCGGCGAGCGAGGAAATGTTGACGATGTGTCCGGAGCGGGCGCGAATCATCATGGGCGCAAAGGAGCGAACCATGTAGTAAACACCGCGCAGATTAGTGTTGAGAATCTGCTCCCAGGAATCGGGCGGAAGCTGGTGCAGCGGGCCGCTAAATCCGCCGATGCCCGCATTATTGATCAGTATGTCCAAGCGTCCGAAAGAAGATTCGACGTGCTTTGCTGAGGCTTCGACTGAAGAGAAGTTGGTCACGTCGCAAGGGAAAGCTTCGGCTTTGCCTCCGGCCTTAGAGATGGCTGTGGCGGTCGACTCCAGCGAGGAGCGAGTTCGGCCGCAAAGAATGGTGGCTGCGCCCAGGCTGGCCAGTTTTTGGGCAATGGCGGCGCCGATGCCGCGTCCCGCCCCGGTGATTACCGCTACTTGCCCGGCAAGAGCACGGTCATTTGCTTGAACGGCATTCATTAGAAAAACTCCGGCGCCGTACGGAATGAGATACTATTCGCGATGTGCGGCAATCGCATCTTATACAATACCTGAAGGTAAGCAGAAGCTTGCCTTCGGAAGCCATAGATACTTATAATCCGGCAAACCCGAATACGGGTTGAGTCGGTCTGCTTCTCCGAAAGATTCAGTTGATCCCCCGGAAGAGCCAAGGAGCCACTTTGATGAAAACGATTCTGGTTACGGTTGTGTTTGGGGTAGCTGCCCTGGCAGCGGCGCAGAACCCCGCTCAACCGACGCCAAGCACGCCGAGTTCGACAGCGCAGCCGGGAGCGGCACAAGCGGCGCCGGCCACGCCAGCGCCAGCCGCACAGGCGCAGGCGCCTGTGATTAAGGATCCCGCGGAATATAACGCCTACGTCGGCGCGATTAAGCAAGCCGATCCGGCTGCGCAAATCAGCGGCTTGGAGGCGTTCCTGACGCAGTATCCCAACAGCATCATGAAGACGGCGGCCCTGCAAACCTTGATGCAGGATTATCAGCAGACCAACAACACAGCGAAAACCGTCGAGACGGCGCAAAAACTCTTAACGGCCGACCCGGGAAATGAGCGGGCTCTTTTCTTGCTGGCGTACATCGATCGGCTGAAGGCGCAAAGCGGCGACCCCAATGCCCAGCAGGAGTTGGCCGATGCCAAGAAATACGGCCAGATGGGCTTGGAGGGCCTGCCCAAATTTACCAAGCCTGAGGGCACATCAGACGCCGATTTCGAGAAGATGAAAGAGCAGATGGGCGGAGTGTTCAATGCCGCCATCGGTCTATCTGATCTTCAGAGCAAAGATTACCCCGCTGCCAGGAAAGACCTGCGGGCCGCGGTCGACAGCAGCCCCGATTTTCAGAAAGATTTCAGTGTCGTTTATCCATTGGCGCTGGCTTATGCCGGTCCCACTCCTCCTGATCCGAATCTCCCTCCGGATCCGATCAACGCGATTTGGTTTACGGCGCGGTCTTCTGCCCTCGCTCCAAACCCGCAGTATCAAACGCAGATTGAGAAATACGCCAAAAATCTCTACATCAAATACCACGGCGGCGATGACGGATGGAATGATGTCTTAGCCCAGGCGAAGGCCAGTCCGATGCCGCCCACCGGATTCACAATTAAGCCTGCGCCAAGCCCAGCTGAACAAGCGCATAATATGGTGGTAGCAACGCCGCCGGAGAAGATGGATTTCGCGCAATGGGAATTCATTCTTTCCAACGGCTCGCAAGCCGACCAGGACACGGTCTGGAATGCGATCAAGGGCAAGGCCGTGCAGTTAAACGGGACGGTCATCAAAGCAACACCAACCGAATTCCAGATCGCCGGAAGCCTGGATGATATCGATGCCAAGAAAGCAGATATCACCCTTACCTTCGAAGCCCCAATTCCGGCAAGGCTGATTCCGAAAGAAGGCGCAAGCCTGGACTTTCAGGGCGAACCCGCTTCCTATACTCCAAACCCATTCATAATGACCATGGAGAAAGGCATGCTTCCGAAGCCGAAGACTGCGCCCGTGCATCACAAACCAGCTTCAGGGCAGTAATCTACTCCGCAAGCTGGCGAGGGCGGCCCGTGAAAGGGCTGCCTTTTGTTTTGGAGGAGTACGGCGTGCTTCTGCGGATTGCGGCGGGGCAGCATCAATTAAAACCACCGCTGAGGGAGTCGCCTCTAGCGCACAAGTTTCTTTTCCATCGACACGGGCCGGGCGCTTCGCGGCGGACGCTTGGCGCCGTCGCGCAGTTGGCGTACGTCGATCTTGAGCTCGTCGATGGTGCGGCTCAGAGTATTGCGGTGCATTCCCAGTTCGCGCGCGGCGCGGCACTGGTTGCCTTTGTTTTCCTGAAGGACGGTGAGAATAAATCTCTTCTTAAACTCGCGCACGCCCTCGGAATAGAGAATATTGCTCTTATACATCTGCAGAACGAGTGCTTCGAGTTGGTCTTTCACGGTAGTCTCTCTCTCATCAAACTCTTTGATCTCAAACTCCCGCTTTCCCATTGCACCTGGGCCCATTTGCTAGGTAAGAGGAGCGGATCGGCCGGGCATTTGCTGTGGCGCGCGATGAAGGAAGTCGAGTCCTTCGTAAAAACGCGCGCGCAGGGGCGAAGGAGCCAGCCAAATTGCGGCTCTTCCCACGACCAGAAAATACGGCGCCAGTTCCGATTTCTCCAGCAGCTTCGAGGTGGGTGTGAACGCGGTCATGCACATCAAAACTACAGAAACCAGTAACCCACCCTTTAGGACTCCCAACAGCGCACCCAGGAACCGATCGAAGCCGCTCAGGCCAGCCGCTTTCATCAGCCTATGGGCGATTCTGCCGGCAATGCCAAACAGAATCAGCACGGCAAAAAAAATTGCCAGAAAGCCGAGAACGTCAGCCAGCCACTCCGACTTCAAAAACGACATCAACCACGCCGCCGGACGCTGATACTGCCAGGCGGCGACAACGTAACCGATTACCAGTCCGGCCATGTTAAAGGCTTCCCGAAAGAAGCCCTGGATGGCCGCCGCAACCACGCTAACAATTACCACGGCGATGATCAAGCAATCGGCCGCAGTCATGATACTCTCGCGCCCTTTGCTCGGCCCGTCGCACGATTACACATCCAATCGGCGCCCCGTAATCTGGAAATAGGCGTCGAGGTACTTTTCGCTGGTACGGCTCGCTATTTCCGCGGGCAAAGCCGGCGCAGGCGGTTGCTTGTTCCAGCGAATCTGCTCCAAATAATCGCGCACGTACTGCTTGTCGAACGACTCTTGCGAGCGCCCCGGCTCATATTTATCGGCAGGCCAGAAGCGGGAGGAATCCGGCGTCAGCACTTCATCCGCCAGCGTGATGCCCTTTGGCGTACGCCCGAATTCAAACTTCGTGTCGGCGATGATGATACTGCGTTGCCGGGCGTACGATGCAGCTTTTTTGTAGATCCGCAGTGTGAGATCGCGCAAGTGGCTGGATGTCTCTGTTCCGACAATCTCGCACATGCGCGCAAAGGAAATGTTTTCATCGTGCCCGCTCGCCGCTTTGGTCGCCGGGGTAAAGATCGGCTCAGGGAAGGCGTCTGATTCCTTCAATCCCGCGGGCAATTCGATGCCGCACACTTTGCCGGTCGCTTGGTACTCTTTCCAGGCGGATCCCGAAAGGTATCCGCGGACCACGCATTCGACAGGAAACATCTCGGCGCGTTGCACCAGCATGGAACGCCCCTGAAGCTGATCGGTATACTTTTCGAGCGCGGGTGGATAGTTTTTCACGTCTGCGGTAATTACGTGGTTGGGCACAATATCGGAAAGGAAGTCGAACCAAAACAACGAAATCTGACTCAGGACGCGGCCCTTATGGGGAATGCCGGTGGCGAGCACATAATCGAAGGCAGAAATTCGGTCGGTGGCGACAAACAGCAGCCGCT
>JASIKQ010000170.1 GCA_030049565.1 Candidatus Sulfotelmatobacter sp. | reverse complement strand
TGGCGGAATCTTCATCAGCGATCAAGGCATTCATGGCCCCGACGCTCCCGCGGTGAACCCGTTTGTTCGCTCGGGCAAGGGAGTCACGTTTGAAATCAACTACTCGCGCCGCTTTTTTGCCAATCCCATCTTCGGCCTTTCTGTCGAAGTGCCCGCAGTTTTCAATCTCGATGAAGACCTCAACTCCGGCGGCGACGTGGTTCCCGCCGATTACAGACAGATTTTCCTTACTCCCGCGCTTCGGCTGAATCTGTTTCCCTTAAATGCCGTTTCCCCGTGGGTCAGCTTTGGCGGCGGCTTCGCCCACTTCAGCGAGAGCAACAACCTGAACTACTATGGGACCAATCCCGGCGGCTCGACGACTTCAGGAGTTCTGCAAGGTGGCTTGGGTTTGGATGTCAATCCTTTTCGCGTACGCTTACGACGCATGGGATTTCGCGGTCAAGTCCGCGACTTCTGGTCAGGAACACCTGACTTGCCTTTAGCCGATACCGGCAAGACCCGCCAGCATAATTATCTCGTTGGCGCCGGCGTAGTCTGGCACTTCTAGCTCAAGACTGACTAATACCTCAGTCGAGCGAAAACGCGCGTGAAAAGAACGATGGCGCACGTCGCAACCAGGAACATCAGGACGATAAAGCCTTTCTGCACCAAAAGGTAGCGCGCGCTGCGTCGCAGCAGCACGGGAAGTTCCAGCACGCGCTGACCGATATTGCGATGAGCATATTTAAGGCGCTGGTAACGACGCTTTGCCTCCCCGCAATGAGAGAGCCAGCAGAACGGCGCAGCCTGCCGCAATTCCCAGGCCGATCGCACATAGGGCACGACCGGCTTCGAAGCCGCGTCGGGCCATAGCTATTCCCATCGGAGCAAGCACGAGGCTACTGAGGACGAGGAACGTCAGCACAACGGGGCCGAGAACGAAGCCCAGCGGCTTGCGCCGCAGCAGCAGGATCGCGGCAATCATGCAGGCCGGCACTCCGAAGGCCAGGTCTAGCACCGCGACTGCCTCGGTCGAGAGGCCGGATTCGCGGACAGCTTGCGGCACTTGGCCCGAAAGCAGAGAGGGAACGATTTCCGACAGCCAATGGAATACGATGACCAACCCCATCAGCAGGAGCACAGTCGCCGTGGTTTTCACCGGAGTGCGTGGACCATAGCGGCGGGCAATCTCCGCGGTCGGCAGCGCCATGAGGCTTCCCGCGAGAGCGTAGACACTGAGCCCCAGAACGCCGCAATAGGTCAGGAACATCGAGTTGAAGTGAATGGCGAGGGCGTAGCCGAGGAAATCGTAAACGAGGTAGGCGAGCGTTCCCATCCACACCAGTCGTGCCGCACGGGAGCCGCGCCGAACCACGATAGCCGCGATCACCAGGACGGGCATGATGAGCACTAGGTTTCCCGCGTCGTTTCCGATGCTCAGGGCAGCTTGCCTGCGGGTTTCATCTGCATACACGGAAGGAAGGAAGAGTCCTCCGCATGACGCAATCGCGAGGATGATAGCCAGCGGGAAGCTGAGCCACAGCGCCCACTGGCTGTGTTCATTGTTGTTCATGTCGCTTCGCCGAATGGGCGTTGTCAGAATACTCCTGCCGGAAGCTTCGTGTTCGGAAACACCGTCCTGCAAGTCACTCCAATCACTATTGTGACTGGTGTACACATCGCGATAGCAGTCATTGACCAGATCGTGACTGAAAGGACGCTGGAGCGTCCAGCTCCAGTCAGATCAGGCCTTTGCGGATTGCTGGAAGAAATTCCTTGGCATCAACCCGTGCTTTGGCGATGGCCTCCGCATCGTTGCGATATTCGAACTCCAATTCGTGAAGCACGAGTTCGGTCGCAACCTTAGGCTTGTATCCTCGCCTTATCAGCCCCCGAGCCCGGTCTGCGAAGGACGGACCGACGTTCCGCTTTGCCACAGGAGGACTCATCTCGGCTTGGCACTGGTGCTGACGAAACTTCGCGGCGGCTAGGCGGTCGTGAGCATCTTTGGCTTCTTGTTTGATAAGGAAGGTAGAACTCGGCACACCTGGCGACTCTCCCAGCTCTGTCCACACTGCAGAAAATTCAAGTCCAAAACAGAAACCTGAGCGATTGCGAACGATACCGGAAACACGGATCGCACCCGGTGTCTGAAACTCCACTTCCATCTCCTCGCCTGGCTGCCGATTAACTCCACCGTACAGCTCCATGCCCGAGCAGCTTAATTCACAAACCAATCCGGGCACAACCGCGTCTGTGGCCCCTGGCTTGGCCGCGATGAAGACAGGGAGGTGGACATGATAACGCGGCCATCGCCGAGTGTTGCTCGATTGCATCTCGAGGCTGGCCCCTACGCGTTGGCCACTTGGAGCCCCGAGCATGGCCGGAGTAGTGCCTTCAAGATGAGCCCGCGGCACCGCCACGGAGAGCGGGGTTGGGGGGAGACTTCTCATAAACCTAACGTAAGTATGTGGCCGGAGACGTTACTAACAGAAGATTACATAAGTGCTTATCTGGGTGTGTTTACGGGCTTTGGCCATCACAACTGCATAAAAGCAGGCAAGGACGGCTCTTTAGAGCCAGAATACCTCCGGCCCCGCACGCGGTTTCTCAGCCGCAGCCCCAACCAATATGTTGTTGGCCAAAAATCGCGATAGCACTCATTGAGATCAATGAGTGAACGCACGCCGCTGCGAAAAGCAACCCTGACCAGTCATTTGACCGGAAAATGTCGGCCTGCGTTGTCATTCGCGGCTTGCAGGAGGAATTGCTCGCCAAGAATTCTTACGAGGGAATTCAGGCCGCCGGTGAACGCGACGCGCCACCGTTCCACGGAATGCTGTGCCAGCTCTTCCATGTCGTGCTCGAATGATTGCAGAGTATCAGCTACCTGGATGCTCAGCGACTCAGAAACCGAGCCCTCAATTCCTTTCTGAATAATCTTCAAGTTTTCGCGTGCCGCATCGAGTAGATGTCCGACTTCCTGGGCATTGCGTGTACCCAGCTCATTCAGAGCAACCTCCAGCGCGCTATCCAGTTGGCTGCGTGCGGTGCGTACTGTGTCGCTGGCCAATCGTGACAAGCGCTGGTCAAGGCCAGACTCGAGCCGACATGCAGAATCAGCCAGCGTCGCCATGCGGCGGTCGAGATCTGCGATTTGTTCCTGAAGGCGCGTCGATTCCGACACGACCGTGGCTTGAATCTGTTCTAATTCCAGGCGGCGAGCATCATGTTCCTCCGCCAAGCTGCGCTCCATAACACCCAGGAGATCATCACTCAGCCGTTTGAGACGGTTGCCTGCATCTGCGACTTCCTGGTGAAGTTCTCCCAATCCACGATTCAGATGCTCCCGAAGATTCTGGGCGACATCTGTTGAAAGACCCCGTGCCTTTTGCTCAACAGCTTGCAATTCTTGGCCGACCCGTCGCCGAAATTCGTCATGGGTTTCCCGTGTCTTCTCGTCGATGGCCGCTTTCGCTGCTTCCAGTACCTGTTCCGACTGTTCCCGCGCCTGCTTCAGGACTTGTGGCCCCAGGTCTTTCCTCAGGCGTAACTCCAACTGTTGTTCAAGCTCGGGAGGAATTTGCGACAGCGAGACTTCAAAGCGGTTCCGCTTGGCCCCTTGCGCCAGCTTTTCCTTCAGGTCCGCCACCTCGGCCTGAATTGGCCTAACCAGTTCGGCAAGCACAACCTTAAGATGGTCGTCCGAGAGTTGCTTTCGGATTCTGTCAAGCGCGATTCTCACCGAGGCTGCAGCGTGATCTGGCAGCAACACCTGCGTGTTGTTGGGCGCAAGCTTCGGAGCCAGCTTTCCCTCGGCAGGCGCCGGCAATTGCGCCCAGTCTTTGGGGCAACTCTTCAATCCCCAGAAATTTTCCGGCCGTTCAAACCTCGTGCCCAGCCTCCAACCCTGCTCGGAACCGATGGGTTGGCAGTAAACAACTTGTGCCGTCGTCTCACGGCCTTCTTGGCTGTGGAGGTGTAACGGAACTCCAGCTTCCAGCTTTGTGGAAGACCGCATCGCACAACCGTGAGCGCTAACCACCATGGTTTCGCAGACTTCAGAAAACTGGACTTTCGGTTCCAAGCTAGTGACCAGTATCGGGACTGCAATCGGCACTCTCGAACTGCGCCGCACCGTGGGGACGTTTGTGTTGTGCATTGCCATTGCCTTGTGGCGAGGAGTTGGGTCTCACCCGGAGCTCATCAGCCTGAGCGCCATACACCCACTACGTTAACCCCAACTTGTTAAGAAGGGTTAACCTCCGTAGTCCCTTTTTGGGATGTTCGACGGTACAGCGTCTTTGGTAACCGACGATTGCTAAACTCGCGCGAGCGGTGGCCTTAGAGAAGGAGTGGTCATGCTGTACACCTTGCCTCGTAAGTTTGCACAAGACTCAGAATCATATTAGCGGCGCACTCGTCGCCGATGGTGGTGTTCAGCATGGTGTGATAGACCACGCGATCCGGCCATTCGGAGTTGAAGTACTTCCGAATGAAATCGGCCCGTTCTCGATCCACGGCATCCACAAGCTCTTCGGCTTCCTTCTCACTTTTTCCCCGAGCCAGAAGCCGACGCACTTTGTCTTCTCTCGGTGCGTAGAGAAACACGCGCAGCGTGTCTGGGCGGGTCTTGAGAAATTGTTGTGAACCCCTGCCCACGATCACACAGTTGCCCTTCTCGGCGGCGTGCTCGACCACACGCCTGGTGACCTTGAGTATGGTTTCACTATCCACGAGGTTGAGCTTGGGAGCGTTAATGCTGCCTTCATAGCTACCCCGCAGAAAGGATTTGAAAAGCCGGTAGTAGAGCGGGTCATTTCGTTCTTCGCGGGCCTCGACAACCGCCTTAGGACAATTCGCGAGTCTCGCGATCTCCTCAGTGAGCCGCTGGTCCCATAATTTCCAACCGAGGCGGTTCGCCACTAACCGCGCAATTTCGCCGCCGCCACATCCGTATTCGCGTTCGATGGTGATGATGCTGATCATGAATTCCAACTTCCTGGCCTCTATCGGTCAGGTGTGGATCGCGAGCACCGGGCAGGGTCCTAACTGGATCACACGATAGGTAGTCGAGCCGAAGACCGCGCGGTCGACTGCATCCCCGCCACGGGCGGTCATAATAATGAGGTGGGCTTGCACTTCCTTTGCATATCCCACAATTTGTTCATAGGGTTTGCCGCACCTCACTGCGATGCTCACATTGAGATGCTTGCGTTGGTCATCCAGAATGAGTTTATCGAGTTGTTCTGTGCGAGCCGCAATAATCGCTTCCGCTGTAGTCGGATCCGGGGTGCCCTCGACCACGTGCAACATGGTTAGTTGCGCACCATACTCCGCCGCCACAGAAATCGCATATTGCAGAGCCCGTTCCGAATGGATGGAAAAGTCCGTACAGTAAACAATCCTACTCAACCGATGCTTCCCCTCTGGTCCTGTAGTCATGACATTGTGCGCCGGATTGGATACTACAAGCACCGGGCAACACGCCTTGCGCATAACACGATTGGTGGTCGAGCCCAGCACCAGACGGTCAAATCCGCGCCGGCCATGTGTTCCCATGACAATCAGTTCGACATTGTGTTTTCGCGCAAACGACAAAATCAGGTCGGACGCGTTTCCCTGATCCACCACAAGCTGGGACTCAGCCCCGTCCCGCGAGTGCTTCTTCACAAACTCTCGCAGTCTTACCTTGCCGCCTGCACAAAGCGCCCTCGATAAGTCCGCGAAATCACCGGTCGCTCCAACGTAATCGGCATATGGATATTTCGACAATTCGATGGCGTGCAGCGTTACCAAATGAGCCTTGTAGTATTCGGCGAGAGTCAGCGCGTACTCATACGCGCTCACGGAAAAATCCGAAAAGTCAACCGGACAGAGAATAAGTTGGAACTTCATGACTTCAGTACCAGTTCTATAGAACTGGCTTCACAAGTACTTTCGTGCAGTGAATTCGAACCCTTAGGGGGCTGAATCCCCGTCCTGGGCTGGCCCCGATGGCATGGCTTGAAGCCGTGCCGTTTCCAAGGGATTCATGAAACCAGTACGCGTTATACCCCCTCTCACCCGTTAGCCAACCGCCACTTCGCCGCCTCCGCCCGGTTCATTCTTTTTGAGAAGAAACGACAGCACGAGCATGATCACAGAGCCGACGGCCAGAACCATGAACGTATCAATATAGGCCAGGGTCGCAGACTGTGCCTGCACGGCTTGGTAGACGGTGGCAAGGGCACGATGCTGCGCATCGGGCGGGCTCATTCCCGAGTGAATAAAGAGCTGAGTAGAGCCGTTGATCAAGTTCTGAAAGCTCTGGCTCCCCAGCGTCGTGTGGCTGACCAGGACCGACTGGTGGTATTCGGAGCGACGGTCGATCAGCGTTGTGACCATGGAAGTCCCGACGCTGCTCCCGATATTGCGCATGAAGTTGACCATGCCGGCAACGGCATTGCTCTTCTCAGCAGGCATGCCAATATATGCCGCCAGCGTGATCGGCACGAAAAGGAAACCGATGCCCACAACCTGAGCGACGCGCAACCACGAAGCCGAAACAAAACTGATGGTCAAGTCAATGCGCCGGGTCGAGAGGTACATCCCAATTGCCAGGCACAACCAGCCAAAGGCAATAATGCGGCGCGCTTGCACTTTGGTCGTGAGTTGGCCGACAATCGGCATGGAAAGCAGGGTGACCAGGCCTCCTCCCGAGAGAACCAATCCCGCCAGTTCGGCCGTATATCCCAGCAGGGTTTGGAGAAACAGGGGCATCATTACCAGGCTGCTGAACAGCATGATGCCCAAGGTGAACATCATCAGGTTCGAGCTCAGGTAATTAAAGTTCTTGAAGAGCCGAACCTCGATAATCGGGTTCTTGCTGAACCACTCCCAAATCACCAGCGAGATCAGGCAGACGCTCGACACAATCGCGAGAGTAAGTATGAAATGCGAACCGAACCAGTCGTCCTCCTGTCCCTTATCCAGAACAACCTGCAATGCGCCGACGCCCAGCGTCAGAAACGCAATTCCGATGTAGTCCAATTTGACGCCGGCACTTTTGAGGCGGCTCAGATAGGGTGGGTCCTCTATAAGGCGATAGACGAGACCTAGCGTCATTAGGCCAACGGGGAAATTGATGAGAAAAATCCAGCGCCAGGAATAGTTGAAGGTAATCCACCCGCCCAGGGTCGGTCCAATGGTTGGCGCCACGACGGCAGTGATGCCATATAGGGCGAAGGCCAAACCGCGTTTTTGCGGCGGAAAGGTGTCTGCCATGATGGCTTGTGCCATCGGCTGCAGTCCGCCGCCGCCGGCGCCTTGCAGAGCTCGGAACAAGAGCAGAAATCCAAAACTCGGCGTCAGGCCGCACAAAATCGAGCTTACGGTGAAGATCGCGAGACACGCCATGAAAAACCGCTTGCGCCCAAAGGTGACGGCGAGCCAGCCGCTGATGGGAAGAACAATGGCGTTGGAAACCAGATAGGAAGTGAGCACCCAGGTGCTGTCATTGTTGCTGACGCCGAGACTGCCAGCCATGTAGGGTAAGGCCACATTGGCGATGCTGGTGTCGAGCACTTCCATGAACGCCGCCAGCGCCACGACCACCCCGATCAGCCAGGGATTGTACCTGGGCGCCCATGGGGCCTGTTCGAGGGGCAGAGCTTGGGCAGCATCGCTCATCGCAGATACACCTTTGGCTCCACGCTCATGCCTGGCCGAAGCTGCAGGTCGCGGTTTTCGCCCGGATCGAGCATGATCTTCACCGGAATGCGCTGCACGATTTTCACGTAGTTGCCGGTCGCATTTTCGGGAGGCAGCACGCTGAACAGAGGGCCCGTCGCCCCGGCGATGCTGTCCACGTGACCCTTATAGTCGCGGCCGCTGGAATCCACATGAATCAGCACAGGCTGTCCCGGGCGCATGTGTTCCATTTGCGTCTCCTTGAAGTTGGCCGTAATCCAGACCTCCCGCAGCGGCACAACCGTCAACATCTGTTGGCCGGGTTGGACGTTCAGGCCGACGACAACAGTCTTGGTCACCTCGCCACTGGCTGGCGCAATGATCTTCGTGTATTGCAGGTTCAACTCCGCCTGATGCAGCAGCGCGCGCTTCTGCTCAACGTCGGCGATCGCCGCCTGCACGCGCGCCCTGGTGGAAGATACTTGTTCTGGACCGGTCCGCGCGTATTCGTGGTTGGCAGCCGCTTGCGCGAGCCGGCTTTGGGCTTGTTGCACAAATTGCTGCGCGGCGGATTCGCTGGCTTGCGCGCCGGCGACGTTGGCAGTGCTGGATTTCGCCGTCGCGAGCGCCTGATCATAGATTTGCGGTGACACCTCTCGCTTTTCAACCAGCAGCTTATATCTGCGGAGATCATCTTGGGCTTTCACATCGTTTGCCTCGGCGGCCTCCACTTGCTGATGAGCAGCAGCCAATTGCTTTTCGGCAGCGGTGACCGCAGCTCGTGCGTCTTCTACCCCAGAGGCAGTGAACTGCAATTGACTCGTCGAATTCACGGACGTGATGGGTACCGTGATATTGAGAGATCGCGCGGTGGCTTCGGCGTTGGCTAGATTTGATTGTGCTTGCGCGAGGGCCACCTGATAATCCGTAGGATCAACTTCGACCAGCGTGTCGCCTTTTTCCACCCACTGGTTGTCATTGACCTTGACCTTCACGACGTAACCTGAGATGCGAGCGCTTACGGGGTAGAGGTGAACATCAACTTGTGCGTCATCGGTCGATTCGTAGCTGCTCAAGTAACGCCACAAGAACAGGCCGCCGACGATCACGACCGCCGCGATGATGAGAATCAATAGATTTTGGCGGCGCTTCCGGCGTGCCGCAGGCGAATACTTATCTTGTGACGAAGGTGTTGAATGTGGCGCGTCTTCAGAGCGGGGCGTTGGATTTGGCGCCTCTTCAGAAACAACAGATGCGTTTCGTTCCGCCATGTTCATTTTTCCTGGAAGAATTGCTTCACACCCTTCTCGCCAATACCGAGGGCGCGAATGAGTGAAATTTTTGCGAAATTGAAGTTGTACAAACTGGAAATGTATTGCTCGTGAGCGCTGGCGACTGTCTCTTGCGACTGCACGACCTCGACTGTGTCCGTCACCCCGGCCGTGAAGCGGTCGCGGGATTGCGCCAGCGTCTGATCAGCCAACTCGATATTGCTTTGCGCAACCTTCACTTGTTCCGAAGAACTTTGGAGGTTAAAGAGCGCGGTACGCACATCGGCCTCAATCTGTGCGCGTAAATTATCGAGCCGTTCGCGGCTCTGTTCGAGTCGTGCATCAGCCTGTTGAATGTCGGCATGAACGCTGTTGCCGGTGAAGATCGGGATCGACAGTGTTCCGCGGACGTCGTATACCCGGGTCGAATCCGAGGGATGAGCTCCGCCGTTTCCGTAATCAGCACCGAAAGATAGCGATGGGAAATAGCCGGCAACTGCTGCTTTGCGGGATAACTCTGCTGCGCGAACCGCGCTTGCGGCGGAGCGATAATCGGATCGCGAGGCATAGGCACGGGTTAAGGCCTCGTCGACGGTCAAATTTTCCAGCGGCTGGTATGGCGATTTGTCGGTCAGATCGAAATCCTGGCTCGGGGACAGACCGATCACGCGTGTTACGGTGATCTTCTGAATTGCGAAATCGTTCTTTGCCTGGATCAGCTGCTGTTGCCTGGTCTGGAGCTCGACTTTGGTACGCAGTGCGTCGATATCCGCGGCCGTGCCGGCAGTAACCTGGTCTGTCGCCTGATCAAAAAGAGCCTGTGCCGTCTGGACCTGAGCCTCGTCGGTTGCAATGCGCGCCTCGTCGGCAACCGCCTGGAAGTACACGTATCCGACAGTCAGGACGACGAGATCGTGAGCGTCGAGGAGCGTATAGTCGGCCGACTTCACATTTGCGCTGGCGGCGCGGGCGGCATTGATTGATTTCCAGTCGAAGAGCGTTTGGTTCACCCCCGCGCGAGCGTCGAAATAAGAAAATGGTCCTACCGCGGGAGAGATCTTTAATAATGCCACGAGACCCCCGAAGCCGAGTTCGTCAACGTTGAGCTTGGACTCGGCTATGTAAGGCCCAGCCATGACCTGCGGGAGCAAGGCACTCAATTGTTGCCAGCGTTGCCCGCGGGCTGTCTGGGTATCAGCTTGTGAAAGCAGCAATCCCAGGTTGTGTTTCAGTCCAAGGTCAATTGCATTCTCGAGCGACAGTGGCATGCGACCGGCGACGAGCTTTGTCGGAACACT
>JASIKQ010000169.1 GCA_030049565.1 Candidatus Sulfotelmatobacter sp. | reverse complement strand
ATTTGCCAATCAGAACCGCACCCGGGCCGGCAAATTGGAGAACGGAGTTCTCACAGTTCATCTCGAAATCGTTAGCGGTACATGGCACGCCGAGGCTGAAGACGGTCCCCCACTCTATGTGCAAGCGTTCGCCGAAGCCGGCCATCCGGCCTCGATCCCCGGTCCGCTATTGCGCATGCCCGTGGGTACGACGGTGGAAGTAACGATCGACAACAAGCTCAAGAAACCTGCGACGGTATTTGGACTGAATACGCGGCCCGGAGACCCGAAGACAGGAATCTCAATTCCCGCCGGTGAGAGCCGCGAGACGAGCTTTCCGGCCGGCGCTGCGGGGACCTATTATTATTGGGCGCGCACCGTGAGTCCGGAAAAGGATGGCGAGCCCTATCTCCAGGATGCGCAGTTGAACGGCGCTTTCATCGTCGATTCGCCGGTTCCCGTGCCGCCCGATCGCGTCTTCGTGATCAACCTGATGGTTACGCGCGCTGATGCGATCCATCCGTTTGTTGAAACGGTCAGCATCAACGGTAAGTCCTATCCTTACACCGAGCCACTGGCATACACCGTGGGCGAAACGATTCGCTGGCGCGTGATCAATCCCAGTGCCAGCGAGCACCCGATGCACCTGCACGGGGCGTTCTATCGAGTGCTCAGCCTCGGCGATTTTGAATCAGACACGGCCTACCTCGAAGACGAGCAGCAGTCGGTGGTGACGGAGAATCTTCTGGACGGCCACACCATGATGATGGAATGGGAGCCGGAACATGAGGGCCGATGGCTGTTCCACTGCCATTTCAATAGTCATATTTCGGTGCGTGAGCGCGTTCCAATTTTCATCCCATCAGGTTTGCAGGATAAGAATGCGGCGCAGCAGAATACGGCGGCTGCGCTCGATGTGCACCAGCGCGGCGCGCACGAGCATCATGACGGCGCGATGACGATGAATGATATGGCCGGACTGGTGCTCGCCGTTTATGCGAAAGCGAAACCTGGATCTCTCCAATCTGGATCTGCCCCGCCCGCGGAAGCGGCGGCAGTTCACAAGATCGACCTGGTGATCGAACCCACCGCGGAAGCCCGCAAGGCGCCGACGTTCTCATGCTCGGTGCGCGAGGGGAAGAAAATTGTCGCCTCGCAGGATAAGACCATGGGGCCGCCGATCGTCGTAACCCGCGGCGAACCGACCGAGATCACCGTACTGAATCACCTCGATCGGCCAACGACGATCCATTGGCATGGGATGGAGCTTGAAAGCTATTACGACGGAGTTGTCGGTGGTGGAACAGCGGCGCGGATTACGCCGGCCATCGCGCCGGGCGCAAGCTTTGCCGCGCATTTTACTCCCACCCGCGCGGGAACGTTTATCTACCATACACACGCACCCGATGAAGACCAGCTCTCCGGAGGAATCTACGGACCGCTGATCGTGCTGGAGCCGGGTGAAAAATACGATCCCGAACATGACAAACTTCTGGTTGTGGGTGCGCGAGAGATTGGCTTTTTCCCGAAACGACTCACGTTGAACGGCGCTGAACAACCCAGCCCGCTTGTGTTGAGCCGGGGAGTAAAGTATCGGTTTCGATTGATCAACATTGCGCCGGATCTCGCGGCGTCGCTTCAGCTAGGGACGAAAGAGCACCCCGTCACATGGCGTGCAGTGGCCAAGGATGGAGCAACACTTCCGCCGCGGCTGGCGAAATCGAGCGAGGCCTCTGTTCGAATGGACTCGGGTGAGGTTTACGATTTCGAATTCCAGCCGGAGACTGCGGGCGAGATCCCTGTGGAAGTGAGTAACGTTTTCGGCGATGCAAGACTAACTGACAAGATCGTGGTGCAGTGAAGCTGTACCTGCGGCCGCGCCCCGGTGCGATCTCCCTCTTTTGGGGCACGGAATCTCAAGTTCCGGGTAGCCGACCATTTGGACGTTAATAACAGGTAGAGCATTTCTCACCTGCAATCGAGAGACAGCAATCGCGATCGGTGCCGTTATATCGGGTGTCCAGGCGATACCTGGCGCTCCTGGGCGCGGGAGATCAGGCTGCCTCGGCTTTGGACTTGCTGCGGGTCAGCGGCTCCACACGAAATCTCTTTATAGCGAATGCAGTCAGTACAGCAAAAATCATCAAGACGACGACCTGCGCAATCACAAATGGCGGCTCTTTCTGGGTTGGCGCGACTGCTTTAAGGGCTGGCGCCTTCTCAAAGGATTGCACTACCAGTACGAAAACGTTGAAGTACAGCGCCGCGCATGCCGTAATCACGTACGTTTTTCGCCAGGCGAGGTGCAGCGGATACCGCGCCAGGAAGGCGACTGCCAAGACCACCAGTGAGACGACACCCAGCTTTATGCCCGGCGTCGCGCCCCCAAACGGAAACAGGAAACCTGTTACGCTGGTCAACGCCGTCATCGTCAGGAAAACCGCGGTCCATGCATCCAAACGTTTGTTGGAGAGAAACCCGTACATCACGACGACCCCTGATGCAATTCCGAAAAGGCTGAGTAACACATGAATCAGAGTGAAAGTCTGTAGGCTAATGCCCAAAACCATGACGAACTCCTTTCTATCGGTTTTGCACGACAGCGCGGCTACTACGCAAGATTCAGTTCTTGTGGATGGAATCCGGATCATCAGCAGGATTGAAATAGCGAGTGTCGGTGGGGCCATACCCGCTGATGTGCACGACAACGGGGGTATCTGTCGTGCGAGCGAAGTCATTCACGCCTGCTGGCTCTGAGTACACACTTCCAGCCGGGAGCGGCTTCAATGCGCTCTCCTCGAAATGCGCGCCGTATCCAAATTGCCAGTTGCCCGAAACGACTGTAGCCATGCGATCGTCGCGGTGAGAGTGCGCTTGGATAGTGGTGTGCGCGGGTACGAACAACAAAATTGAATAGAAGCTTGCGCTTGAAGGATTGCCCCCAAAATTTTCGTATGGACTCCCGCGAGCTTCGAACTGCCGATCTGGCTGTCGCCTTGATCCCCGCTCGCAATTTCTGCCGGAGTCATTCGCATTTGAGGAATTGCAGGAGCGGTCGCGCTTGAGCCGACGGCCAGAAGTGCTGGACCTAGGAACAATATTCTCTTCATTCGAAAGCTCCTCCTTGTCAGGGCTGTAACCCACGTCACAGAAACGCAACAAGGGCGTCCATCGTTTCTTTGGGTCGCTCTTCCATTAACCAATGACCGGCACCCTTCAGTTCGATTACCTTTACGTCGGTTGCGACGCGCTTCATCTGAGGCCCGAGGATCGCGGCGCTGGCTTTCTCACCCGCGATCGACAACACCGGCATCGTTAATTGGGTTTGGGACATTTGAGCGAAGTCTTTTGCGGTATCTGGCCATGAGGCGAAGTACGCCCATCCGGCACGCATCCGGCCCGGACGTGAATAAGCGGCAACGTAAGAGGCACGATCTGCTTCCGAGAGGGAATGATCTTTATCGGCTGCAAGATCATTCCAGAAGTAGGCAAAGTAGATTTTCTCCCGACCTCGCACTAGCGCTTCCGGGGTCGGACCATGAAAACGAAAGTGCCAAAGATCAGGGCTGTCATAGGCAAGTTCCCATCCCGGCACTCCCGGGAGGAAAGCATCCATCACAACCAGTTTCTCGACTTCAGTGGGAAACTGCGCTGCGTAAGCGTAAGCGACCATCAATCCAATATCGTGCCCGACGACCCGCGCTTTGGTAATCCCAAGGGACTTGGCAAGCGCATGCATGCGGGTCGCAGCCGTCTTCATGTCGAGCCCGTCTTTGGGAATTTCAGACTCGCCAATGCCGGGCAGGTCGGGAGCAATTACGGTGAACTTGTCCGTCAGCTTGGGAATCAAGGGCCGCCACATTCGCGAGGTCTGAGTATATCCGTGCAAGAGAATGACCGCGGGACCGTGCCCAGCCCGCAAATAGTGAACCTTGATCCCTTCGACGGTCGCGAACTTGGATTCAATCGAGGTGGCTGCGTTTATCTGTGCCACTCCCGGAACAGGAACGGCGAAGAAGAAGAAGAAAACGATGGCTACTGGCAATCGAAAACCATTCCGCATATCACTCCTCCCAAGCCGGGTCGGGATGAGTTGCACCGCCGCTTGCAGGCCGGATCCGCTAGGCGCGTCCCTTCTTCTTAATCTCAATATTCAGCCGGCGAATTTTCTGATTTAGGGTCGAGAGCGGCACTTTAAACTGCTCGGCGGCCTCGGTCTGGTTCCAGGCACACTTCTCCAGCATTTCGGTGATGATGCGCTGCTCAAAATCCTCCACGATTTCAAACAGCGAAACGTTCGCCGGAGGATCGTGCAGCGCGTAGACGGAACCGCGGCCCAAAATATTGTCGGGCAATAAGTCAATGCCAATCTCCGGTCCGGAGGAGAGCACCACAGCGCGCTCGATTACGTTTTCCAGTTCGCGCACATTTCCCGGCCACGGATAAGACATCAACGGCCGCAGCGCCTCCGGCGCCACCTGGCGCACCGGCCGGTCGTTTTCTTCGGCGTACTTCTTGAGGAAGAAATCAACGAGCAGCGGAATATCCTCCCTGCGCTGGCGAAGTGAGGGTAGTTCGATGGTGATTACATTCAGCCGGTAAAACAAATCTTCGCGGAAGCGACCTTCGCGCACCGATTGCCGCAGATCGACATTGGTCGCCGCGATGATGCGCACGTCCACTTGAATTTCCTGCACTCCGCCCAGGTGCATGAACTTGCGGTCCTGAAGCACGCGCAGGATTTTGGCCTGCGTGTCCAGGCCCATGGTGGCAATTTCGTCAAGAAACAGAGTGCCCCGGTCGGCCATCTCGAACAGGCCCTTTTTCGAGGCGATGGCGCTGGTGAATGCACCCTTGACGTGGCCAAAGAGAGTCGATTCCAGCAGGTCGGTCGGCATGGAGCCGGTATTAACCGGCACGAAAGGCCGGTCACGCCGGGGCGAGTTCAGATGCAAAGCTTTGGCGATGACTTCCTTGCCGGTTCCGCTCTCGCCCTGCAATAAAACTGTGGACCGGCTGTTGGCAACCTGGGCGACGAGGTCGAAAATCTTCAGCATCGCCTCGCTCTTGCCCACAATATTTTCGAAGTTGTAACGCTGTTTGAGGGCGCGCTTGAGCTGTACGTTTTCTTCTTCCGCCCGCCGCCATCCAATGGCTGCGCGCACGTCAGCCAAAAGCTTTTCATTGTCCCAGGGTTTTTGAATGAAGTTTGCCGCACCCGATTGCATGGCCCGCACGGCATTCTCCACGGTTCCATATGCGGTAATCATGACTACGGGTAGCCGCGTTTCATGCGCGCGGATATCGGCCAGAATCTCCATGCCATCGCGTCCCGGCATGGCCAAATCGAGCAGCACCAGATCAAACGGGTGCTCGCCGATGCGCTGCAAGCCGGCCTCCCCGCTGCTCGCGGTCTCCACGAGGAAGCCTTCCATCTCGAGCAGGGTCTGCAGCGACTCGCGAATCTCGGCTTCGTCGTCGATGATAAGCACCGCGCCGCCCGTGCCCTGCTTGCCATTCAGCAGATTGCGCGACAGTACGGCCGCGTCCGACATATCGGGAGGGTTCAGTTCAGGCATGGACTCCCTTTCTGCTGAGAGGAAAATCCAGGGTGAAAGTCGTACCTTGGCCGGGACGGCTTTCCACGCGAATCTTGCCCGCATGCTCCTGGATGATTCCATAGGTGACGGAAAGTCCCAGACCAGTGCCCCGCGACGAACCCTTGGTGGTGAAGAAAGGATCGTAGATTCTTTGAATATGTTCCGGCGCGATGCCCGAACCGGTATCCGACACTCTCACGCTAACGCTGTCGCCATTCATGGTGGCGACGCTCAAGGTGCCTCCGCCCGGCATGGCATCTTTGGCGTTCAGAAACAAATTCAAAAAGACCTGCTGCAGCCGTCCTGCATTGCCTTTGATTGGTGACAACTCCGGGGCAGGTTCGCTATGCACCTTCACCTTGGCCACGTTGAACTGGTGTTCGAGCAGCGTCAGGGTCTCCGCGATGACCTTGTTCACATCGACGTCGCCGATTTCGGTCCCGCTGGTGCGGGAGAAATTCAGGAGATTATTTACTATCTCGGATGCGCGGAAGGTTTGCCGCGTAATCTTTTCCAGCAGCCCCGATTTCTGGGTGTCGCCTTGCAGTTGCTTGGCCAGCATCTGGGTATAGGAGGAGATCACCGCCAGCGGCGTATTTACTTCGTGCGCCACGCCGGCAGCCAGCAAACCGATCGAGGAAAGCTTGTCAGCCTGCGAGAGCTGCGCCTCGAGCTCGACGCGCTGCGTGATGTCGTCCATAATGATCAGCCGGCCAATCACTTCGAACTTGCGCGTCACCAGCGGCGCCAGCGCCACGTTCACCGTACGGATTTCGTTAGCTGGAGTTTTCAGCCGGAATTTGTAAAGATTGCGAATGCCCGGCTGCTCGCGCATGCGGTTGAATTCTTCGACAAACTCCGGCGGGAAAATGGCTTTCACCGGTTGGGTCAGCGCCTGCCAGCGCGGCAGCGCGTACATTACTTCCATCTGCGCGTTCCAGCTCTCGATGCGGTCTTGCATGTCGAGCGCCATCACGCCAACGTTGATGGACTCGACGATGTTTTCGTTAAAGTCTTTCAGCCGTTCATACTCGGCCGCCTTCTTTTGCAGCGAGGCATAGAGCCGTCCATTTTGAATGGCAATTCCCAGATATCCGCCCAAAGTTTCAAGCAACTCCATATCCTCGCTGGAGAGGAAGTCACCCTGCCTTGTCTTACCCAGGCCGAGCACGGCGATAGTTTTCTGCTGCGCCCGGCAAGGAATGTAGTAGTTCAGATCCAGCCGCGCGATGGCCTGC
>JASIKQ010000168.1 GCA_030049565.1 Candidatus Sulfotelmatobacter sp. | reverse complement strand
TTGCGCTGAACAGCAGATACATGGCAAACATGCCGAGCGCAATCATCGAGCCATGGGTCAGATTGATGACATCCATGACGCCCCAGATCAGGCTGAGGCCCATGGCAGCCAGCCCGTAGACCGAGCCGATCAACAGGCCATCGATCATCGAGGCAAGGTTGCCAGACATGCTTCACCTCTTACCCGCAGCGTGCCACGATAAGGAAGCGGCCCAAACGTGCCCTTCGGGCGCGCTTCGCCGCCTCAGGCTGGCTTCGTCATAGCTCGCGGCTCGCCAATTTCTCTTCGACTTCGCTCAGAGCAAGCTCTCGCTTCGCAACAAGCGCTCGCTCGGAATGACATCCACCGCCTCAGTGGATCGGGTACGCCAAATCGGCACTCTTGCCGGCCAGCGGCCAAACTACCTGTTTGACGGGATTGCCGGACTTATCCTTCTGCCATTGCGCCAGAAATATAGCATGACCGATCTGCAATCCATGTTCGCTGGGTTGGGTCGAAAACTTTGTGCGGCCGTAGAAGGTGGTGATGTCGGTGGCGTTCAATGCCTCGGCCACTTTGGCGGTATCGACTCCTCCTGCCTGTTCAATGGCGTGTTGCAGGACCAATCCCGAAGCATAGCCACCGGCCGATTCATAACTGGGAGGCGCGTTGTACTTTGCCGTATAGGCTTTGGCGAAATCAGCGCCGCTAGGGCCGTATTGAGCCTTGAAGGTCGACTGAGGTTCCCACTGCGACGGCACAATCACGCCCAGCGCCGCATCGCCAAGCTCCGCCCACTGCGGGCTGTCGGGAGCCACCAGCAGGCCGATCATCTTCAGTGGCACTTTGTGGCCGTAAAGCTGCCGCGCCAGCGTCGATCCGTCGGCATAGTGTCCGCCGCCCAACAAAATCGTAGCCTTGGAGGCGATCAGCTTGTCGATGATGGCGCTGAAGTCGGTGGTGTTGGGAGCGTAAGCTTCGCTGAAGACGACGTTGAAGCCGAGCTGTTGGGCATAGGCCTTCGCTGGGGTCACGACGGCGACAGAAAATGAGGCGTCCTCATAGACGAAGGCAACCGTAGCTTTCGGATCCTTGGCCTTGAGCGCGTCGAGCGCCACGGTGAGGTATTGCGTCGCCGGGGCGAACATCTGGTAGAGGTGCTGATTGCCCAGCTTGTAAGTTTTTTCTTCCGCCGCGCCCGTGGTGAGCATGATTTTGTCGTATTGCTCGGTAACGATGGCCGCGGTCGCCGTCAAACTGGAAGAGTACGGGCTGAACAGAAAATCGGCCTTGTCCTCGAGAATCATGCGGGTGTAAAGCTGTTGTACGCGTTTGGAATTGGATTCATCGTCGTAGCTCGTGAACTGCACTTTGTAGCTTTTGCCGCCGGCATTTATTCCACCGGAAGCGTTGACCGTATCGCGCCACAGTTCGAATCCGCGGTATTGCTCCAGAGAGTCCACGTTCAGGGCGCCGGTCCTTGACACCGTAAACCCCAGAGTGATGGTTTGCTGAGCGATACCGATGTTTACAAAGATTCCAGAGAACAGGAGAAAGCCAATCCAAAGCGCTCGTTTCATTCAGGCCTCCTGGGAACTGCTGCGGCTTACATATAACAGGACCGGCAACGATGACATGCGACCTGCATCACTTCCCACTGTGATCTGCGATTATGGCAGATGTGACCAGTAAACACAGTAAAGACTGGAGTCACCCACACGGTGGATTGCGGGGTGGGATGCCGACAACAAGGAATCGATATTCCGCAATAATAGAGCCGCGCAGCCACCTATGCCCAGAGACTGTGCAACTTTTGGCACACTTCCTCACATGGCACTTAAGCGGGGATTGTCAGCGCGAGATTCCTATGATACCGTAGGTAAAATTTCACGCCTTCGTAAATAATTCTCAGCGTGCTCTAACATGGGTTGGTCGAACGCGTGTCGAGGAGTAGCGCCACTATGAAAGAGATGATTGAAACCACTCCCCCCCAGCTGACACAGGAAGAGGAGAATTTCTCTAACCGCAAGCTGATCCGTCCGGCACTGAACCGCACCGATCACAACCACGGCAACCATAATCATAATTCCAACCATATGCAGGTGGAGCGGCGAGAGCGTAGCGAGCGGCACGAACGGCCCGAGCGCGCGTTCGATCGTAGCGAGCGCGGTGGAGGTGGCGGGGGGCGCAAGGCTGCGCCTCCGGAGCAGACGAACGCCGAGAATTTCTATTATCAGAAGCAGATGCAGACCAAGACGCCCATGGTGGTGGTGCTGCAGGATGGCGAAGAGCTGCACGGCCTCATCGAGTGGTATGACAAGAATTGCATCAAGCTCACGCGCGAAAACGGCCAACCCAACCTCATGATCTACAAGCCTGCGATCAAATACATGTTCAAGGAAGAAGAAGGACGTTAGGATTGAGCGATTGCGCGATTGAGTCATTTGGGCGATTCAGCAACAAAACCTTCCATGGCATAACGGCCCGATCACTCATTGACTCAATGAGGAGTTAGTGCCTTGGCTGGTGCGCCCGTTGACAATCTCGCTTATCTCCCATAGCATCAATCACTTGAGGGGTGGTCGTTACACCGCATCGGGAGCCATTCGTGATTAAGCTCGACATTATCAACGAAGTGGTCAATCGGACCGGCATAACTAAGACCAAGGCCGAATCTGCGGTAGAAACCGTTTTTGAAAGCATGAAGAATGCGCTGGCGCGCGGACAACGCATCGAGCTGCGCGGCTTTGGCGTGTTCAATGTACGGCCGCGCAAAACCGGCATTGGGCGCAATCCGCGTACGGGGGCGGAAGTGTCGATTCCTCCCGGCAAGGCGGTGCGCTTTAAGCCTGGAAAAGAATTGCAGTCGATTGATTGAACTGGGTGTAATGCGCTGCCGGTTCCCCTGCAACTTCATCGCGTTCAGGCAACGGCTTTTTCTCCTGACGCTCTCCACTGGATTCCCGCTGAACGTAGTAGCATCTAAACAGTCGTCCTTTTGAATCCAAGAACCACGAATCGCATGTCGGAACAGCCTCCTCCATTAACTTCCTCGACCATCGAGTACCTGCGGCCGATTCCCGCGTATGCCGCGTGGCGGCCGCGGCAAAGATACTGGCTTCATGCTCTGCTGTTGTTGCTGACTTGCTTCACCACTCTGGTGGTCGGCGCGCACATGCAGCACAACTTCGATCACGGCCTGCCTGTGTTTGTGTTTGATGA
>JASIKQ010000167.1 GCA_030049565.1 Candidatus Sulfotelmatobacter sp. | reverse complement strand
CGTGGGACTTCGAGCGCGAGATCGGCACAGCGTTAGTGATCGTCGGACTTGCCGGAATTGCTACGGCCCGATATCAACTTGGCAGATCTTTTTCGGTCACCGCCCAGGCGCGGCAGTTGGTGACGCGCGGCATCTATTCCAAGATCCGCAACCCGATTTATGTCTTCGGAAGCATATTGTTTGCAGGGGCTATCCTGATTTTGCGCCGGCCGGTGCTCTGGGTGCTGTTTGCCGCGATGGTTATCGTGCAGATTCTTCGCGCCCGCCGCGAGGCCCAGGTTCTCGAAGCCGCCTTTGGTGACGCCTACCGGGAGTACCGCCGCAAAACCTGGTTCTAGCAATCTGGTTCTAAAAATCTGGTTTTGAACGACTGGTTCTGAAAATCTGCTTCCGATGGACGGCCTATTGGACACAGAGTTTGGGCGCTCATGGGGACTCCTCGATTCGCCCGGAATGACAAATAAAAAATGGCAACGCCGACGATCAAGCTAACGCTGCTTTAAGAACCTTCCCTGCTCCAGTTCCTCGAACGCCTGGCGCAATTGCTCCTGGGTGTTCATGACAATGGGCCCGTACCAGGCCACAGGCTCCTCGAGCGGCTTGCCCGAAACCAGCAGAAATCGAATGCCATCGTTTCCCGCCTGCACAGTCACCTCATCCCCGCGATCGAACAGGATCAGCGAGCGATTCTCGGCTTCCACCGGAGGCGCCGTATCCAGCCACTTCACCGCTTCGGTTGGCACGGCCAGCGGTCCCGAAGCATTGCAGAATTTTCCGCTTCCGCCAAACACATAGGCAAAAGCGTGACGCGTCGTCTCGACCGGAAGAGATTTCCTTTTTCCCGGGGCGACCGACACATCCAAGTAAATGGGATCGGCAGCAATTCCATCCACTGGCCCCGTCTTTCCCCAAAAAGTTCCGCACACCACACGCACGTGCGTTCCATCATCGTCTTTGATCTCGGGAATATCGGGCGCCTTCACTTCCTGATAGCGGGGAGCGGTCATCTTCAGGGCGGAAGGCAGATTCGCCCACAACTGAAATCCGTGCATACGCCCTAAGAGATCACCCTTGGGCATCTCCTGATGGATAATCCCGCTGCCCGCGGTCATCCATTGCACGTCGCCCGAGGCAATGGCGCCGCGATTGCCCATGCTGTCTCCGTGTTCGACGGTGCCGGCGAGAACATAGGTGATGGTCTCGATGCCTCGATGCGGATGCCAGGGGAAGCCCGCAAGATAGTCCTCCGGAACGTCGTTGCGGAAGTCGTCGAGCAGCAGGAAGGGATCGGTTTCCCTAGTGTTGCCGAAGCCAAAAGCGCGGCGCAAGTGAACTCCCGCGCCCTCGATTGTGGGCTTGGATCTGACCAGCCGTTTGATTGGACGGATTGACATAATAAGGTCTGCTGGAATGCAGATTGGATGTCAGCTATGGGCTAAGGGATTCGGGCCTGCGGGTCGAGGGGTTACCGTTATCGAAAATATTGATCGATGGCATCAGAAATTGAGATGGCGGATTTGAGTGTTTGGAGGTAAAATAAAAACCTGTTATGTGGGGTTCCAGGAGTCTTCGCCAGATCGGCGTGCTTGCTTGTTGTTGTCGGGCACACGTGTCTTCTGGCACCGGGAGGCTGCTGACCTAGCAATCGATTAATCTTTTTTCAGCACTCATTCACCACCGCCAGAAGCTCTCTGGCGGTGGTTCTTTTTTGGGGAAAAACGGGTTGGAAAAAAGCAATGACGAACGCAGTCAAGGAAACCAAAGCGCAGAAAGTCGAGCGGCTGAAGCGGGCGAAAAATCCGTGGGAGGGTTTGGAAGAGATTCGCCGCTTCGCGCGGGAGGGATTCGGGTCGATCCCTGCGGAATGGATTGGAACGTATTTCCGCTGGTGGGGGGTCTACACACAGGGCGATGGCGCCGGAGTGGTTGGCGGCCAAGGCGGTGAAGGCAAGGCATTGCAACGCTTCATGGTGCGGATACGCATTCCGAACGGTCTTCTGCGGTCTCACCAGTTGCGGACGATTGCGACTCTCTGCGAACGCTACGCACGCGGCATTGCCGATCTCACCGTGCGGCAGAACATTCAACTGCACTGGGTGACGATTGAAAGCCTTCCTGACTTGCTCGAAGAACTATGGCGCGTGGGATTGAACACAACGGGCGCGTGCGGCGACGTGACCAGAAATATCACCGGCTGCCCGGTTGCCGGCGTGGATGCCGACGAGATTTGCGATGCCTCGGCCCTGGCGCTGGAGGCGGACCGCATGCTGGCAGGCAACGCCGAGTTTTATAATTTGCCGCGAAAATTCAAGATTGCGATTACTGGCTGCCGGGTTTGGTGCCCCTATCCGGAAATTAACGATGTCGGACTGACGGCAATCAAAGGTACGAGCAATGGAGCGGAAGAGGTCGGCTTTTCCTTGCGCGTTGGCGGCGGGCTTTCGACCGATCCCTACCTTGGCGCGCGCCTGAATGCGTTTGTGCGCTGGAATCAAGTTTTGCCGGCGCTGAAGGGAATCGCTGAATTGTTTCGCGACTCCGCTCAACTGCGGGAACACCGCGAGCGTGCGCGCCTGAAATTTTTGTTTTTGCGCCATGGCTGGACTGCCGAGGACTTTCAGAAGGAGCTTGAACGCAGGATTGGATTTCACTTCGATCCCGCAGTAGCGGAAGAGCCGCCAGCTGATGTGTATCGCGATCACGTAGGCATTCATCCGCAAAAGCGGATTGGCCTGTGCTACGTCGGCGCCGCGGTTCTTCGAGGCCGCATCACTCCCGAACAAATGCGCGCTGCCGCCGATTTGGCAGAGCGCTTCGCCACAGGCGAACTGCGCACGACCAACATGCAAAACCTGCTGATCGTCAATGTGCCGCAACTGCAAGCGGATCTGCTAGCCAAGGAACTGGATGCGATCGGGCTGCGGGTGGGAGGCTCGCCGTTTTACCGGGGCGCAATTGCGTGCAGTGGAACCGAGTTCTGCAAGCTGGCGATCACTGAGACAAAGAGCTTTTCGCGCTGGCTGGTGGAAGAACTGGATGACAGGCTGCCCGGCTTCGATCAGCAACTGAAGCTGCACGTGACCGGGTGCCCTAACAGTTGCGGGCAACATTGGATCGCGGACATTGGCATTGAAGGCAAGAAAATCAAAATCAACGGCGAAATGGTTGACGCCTATTACTTCTGCCTGGGCGGAGCGCTCGGACTGAATGCGGGTGTGGCACGTGCCGTTGGGTATCGGTGCGCGGCGACCGAGGTTCCGAGTGCGATCGAGAGACTGCTGCGCAGCTATCTTGCCGAGCGCGATCTGGGCGAGAACTTACGCCACTTTTTCGCGCGGCACAGCGATAAAGAGCTGCGCGAGTTTCTGGCGGGCGAAACGGTCGATGCCGTAGCCCGCGATTTGCCAGCACAGGACGAACGCCTAATCCAGGCGGCGGGCGGGACCGGTGACTAATCTCTTCCCCATGTTTTTGAAGCTGGAAGGAAGACGATGCCTCGTGGTCGGGGCGGGAAGCGTTGGCGAGTCCAAGGTCCGCAGCCTCCTGGACACTGGCGCTGAGATCCACGTGGTGGCTGTTGAGGCCAGCGAAGCGATACGCGGCTTGGCGGATGCTGGGAAGATTCGGCTTTCTCTTCGGGAGTTTGCTGCCAGTGATCTGAATGGAATTTTTCTGGCCGTGGTTGCTACTGGCTCGCGCGAGCTGAACGAATCGATCTATCGCGAGGCACAACGTCGGGGGGTGCTGTGCAATGTGGTCGATGATCCCCCGCGGTGTG
>JASIKQ010000166.1 GCA_030049565.1 Candidatus Sulfotelmatobacter sp. | reverse complement strand
CGGAATCTCTTATCCCTACAAGGGCGTGGCGGCTAAGCAGCCTGCATCTCTTTGCACTGGAACGAAAGCATCAACCGCTTGCCCCGGGTATCAAGCTTATATGTCCTGGGTGAAGCAGCAAGTGATCAACGGCAATACCGTGGTGGTGGCGCTGATAATCAAGAACGACACGGGCGATGGCGATCAATATGACCACGAGGCTGCAGTCGTCAAGATTGGCACGAATCATTCTCCAACGGACCCCGCGTACTATCCCGATGACGTTTTGTACTTCGAGGATCACGGCGTTTACTGGTACAACGGTAAAGTAGGCCAGGACAATACCGCTCCCGAACCTCCACCAGGCTCAGGTTCAAACACAACGGAATGTACACCGTACATTTTCGGCTACACCTTCTCGGAATTGGGAGTCTCCACTGTTCCAACAGACGAACAAGCGACCAAGGCACATCACGTCTACTCCATCGTTCTTCCAGCCAATTACACAGTTGAGGGTTATCCCGGCGCCAACGGCGCGCCCAGCGGTGCTGGTTCCTTTGTCAAGATCACCGGGCCGAACAATTTCGCGTTCTCTGTAACCGGTGTCTTAGACACATATCAGGAGACCGTGCCAGTTGCGCTCACGGCTGGGTCCGACCCTGGTTCCATCGTTGGACCGACTTACACCAACGGAGTTCAGAATCCGCAGGATCCCATCGCCGGCTACGATTATGAATACCCCTTCATCGGGACTTCGATCGAAGAGGAGGGGCCCGGCAGTTGTACGAATAAGCCACCGAGTTCATGGATGACGAACTTTGTCCTGCAAGCCACAGTGAGCGGTCTTACGCCCGGTATCTCCTACAACTTGTACGAATACCAGTTCGATAGCCCAACGGACACAGACACGTTGGGCATAGGCAGAGAAGCTGCGCTGGCGGTTCCTCTAACTGCGTTCAACGCGAATTCAGTCTCGACAGGGAGCACGCCGGCGAAAAGCGTTACGAGTTTTACCGCGTCCAGCTCTACCTACGTCGCCGATCCCCTCGTTACTACCTCCGACCAGATGGTTGTGTACCGTGCGGTTCCGGCCGACCCAGGTCTGTACAGTCCGGTCAAAGGCTCCACCCTGAATGGTACTTCGGTGACGTTCGCGTGGGATAGCGCCACCACCGGCCCGGACGCCGGAGCGACCTTTTACCGGCTGGACGTGGGTGAGAAAAAGGGTGGGCACGAATATTACAGGTCCGGCAGGCTCTCCAATGCCACATTTTCACAAACCGTCGATTCGCTTCCATCTGACGGCAGCACGGTCTGGGCGCGCTGGTACTATTTCGTGAATGGACAATGGCAATACAACGATTACAGCTACACGGCATCCCGCTAGCGATGTCTCACGGCTGCACACGCGGACTAAACTGCAGTGTGCAATAAATCAATCGTTGATTTCTCTGTCAAACTGAAAATCTCCCAGCCTCTTCAGGCCGACATCAGAGGCGTCGGACAACTTGCGGTTCGATTGAGAGTTCGGCGCGTTGCATCTTGATGCAAAGGAGCTTCACCCATTGAAATACAGAGACCTTTCATTCATTTTGCTTTCGCTTGTTCTGTCACAGGCCGTCGCTGGTATCGCCCAGTCTCTGGCAACCCCCTCCGACCCGGTCGACAATTGGGTTCAAAGCGAGATGATTAAGCAGCATATCCCAGGCTTGTCTCTACTGGTGGCGCGTGAGGGCAAAGTCATCCGTGCGCAAGGATACGGCATGGCGAACGTAGAGTTGCAGGTCCCGACCAAGCCCGAAACCATCTTTCAATCGGGATCGGTGGGCAAGCAGTTTACGGCCACCGCGGTAATGATGCTGGTCGAGGAAGGCAAAATCGGGCTGGAGGATCCGCTTACCAAATATTTTCCCGATGCGCCCGCCTCCTGGAAACAGATTACGATTCGCGAACTGCTGAGTCACACGGCGGGATTCACCGATTACCCGAAAGACTTCAACATGCGCAAAGATTACACTGAGACGGAATTGCTCAAAATTGTTGAGCAAATTCCGCTGGCATTTCCGCCCGGCGCCAAGTGGAGCTACAGCAACCTCGGCTTTCTCACGCTCGGGATTGTGATTCACAAGGTCACGGGCAAGTTCTATGGAGATTTTCTGCAAGAGCGCATCTTCCGGCCATTGGGCATGAGCACGACTCGCATCATCAGCGAAGCCGATATCGTGCCCAATCGCTCCGCCGGATACCGCTTGGTCAAAGGCGATCTGAAAAACCAGAACTGGGTTGCACCGACCGTCAACACAACGGCGGATGGGAGTCTGTACTTCTCCATCTTGGATCTCGCGCAATGGGACGCCGCACTCTACACCGAAAAACTTCTGAAGCAATCCAGCTTGGAGCAGATGTGGACCGTCGCCAAACTCAACAACGGAAAGCCGAACTCGGGGCATTATGGTTTCGGCTGGTTTATTGAGACCAAGAAAGGGCGCCGGGTGGTTGAACATGAAGGCGCATGGCAGGGATTTGAAACACAGATCTCGCGTTACTTGGACGATAAGCTCACGGTTGTTGTTCTAACTAATCTTGCGGATGCTAAACCTGCAATCTTTGCAGGCACTGTGGCAGACATGTATTTGTCGGGAAAGGTGAAATGATTCTCTAGATGGAGCTGGCTAATTGCACGACGGCAGGCACGCCGGAATCGAGTCGCGCGCGCGAGCGACCAATCGCTTCTGGTTTACTTCGGCCAACAGTCCTTCCATTTCGCGATTGAGCACCACCTAATTTGTTTCAATGTATAGGTGTAGCAGTGGACCGTGCGTTAGTGGGCAGGGATCGTCCTTAAAGGAGGACTCAAAGAACAAAGCGAGCTAATGCTCAGACAGTTCAGATGCATTCCGAGTCGAAGCGTAATCGTTGCGCAGGCGGGGCTACCGCATTCGCTTCGGTTCGTACTCTCGTTCGGTGACCAGCTCGGGATGCACGCGCCGGAAAGTTTCAGTCACGTGACAGTTCCAGCAGATGGGCTTGTGCGTGTTAAACAGATCCGGCAACTGCTGGGGCAGAACATCGGTCCACTCCACGGTTTTGCGATCGGGCGCGAGCAATGCGGGCGCATGATCCAGGTGATGCAGCCGTCCGAGCGGTTTATGGCAGAGGGCACAGGTTTTGCCTTCATACCAGCGCGAAACGATATTCCATACCAAGCAATTCTCAGGATCGGCTTCAATCTGCTTCAGGCATTCCTGGCCGCAGTTCTGGCGCTCCGGCCAGCGCGAGCACTCTTTCAAATGCAACGTGGGCTCAGAAAGAAAAGCGCCTAATCCGGCTTCGACCGCGTCTACGTCAACCGCTTCCGCCTTGTTGGTTTCGGGGCAGGTGATCAGCCGCTTACCGCGAAAGTCGAAAAACGCCCGTACGCCCGGAATCGCCCGGAAAATGAATAGTCCCGCCGCCAGGGCGAGGGCGGCAATTGCAATCAGCACTGTGATCGACATCGATCACCTCCTGGCCGGCACACCCCGGCACTTCAGGCGGCCGCGCCGCGTGCAATTTCAGTTTCAGGGAAGTACCTGGGGCTTGCGGTGCTGGAGGTCACTGGGGGATGTGATTGCTGTCACTATGTGGTCACATTGATGCGTGACAGGGAGCACCGGGGCGGGCGCAGCGCTCGTTTAATTTGAACTAAGCGCGAGGCCGGGCCCACCACGATATGAGTTCTCGCTCACAAGCAGAGATGGAAAAGTTGCACGATGCGCGCTTGGCCATGCGTCTCTCGCTGATCGTCGGCCTGGTCATGCTCGCCGGCAAGGTCACCGCCTACCTTATGACTCATTCGGCAGCCATTTTTTCGGACGCAGCCGAGTCGGTGGTTCATGTTGTGGCCGTCGCCTTTGCCGCTTTCAGCCTGCGGTTGAGCGCCAAGCCGGCAGTGCCGCGCTTTCTATACGGGTACGAACGCATCACGTTCTTCTCCGCCGGATTCGAAGGAGCGATGATCGTGGTGGCCGCGGTCGCTATCGTGGTGCAGGCGGTACAGAGATGGCTCGCGGGACTGCAATTGGAAAATCTGGGAGCAGGAATATTGCTCGTGTTCTTCGCCGGGTTGCTCAATACCTTTTTGGGCTACTATCTGCTGCGCAGTGGCCGGCGAGCCAATTCCTTGATCCTCGAGGCCGACGGCAAGCACGTGTTGACCGACAGCTGGACCAGCTTCGGCGTGGTGGCGGGACTTGGGCTGGTGCTGTGGACGGGTTGGAAGCCGTTCGATCCGCTGGTGGCGATTGCGGTGGCCATCAATATCTTTTGGTCGGGAGGACGGCTGGTGTGGCAATCGGCGGTGGGGTTGCTGGATTATTCCGACCCCGAGACAGGACGCAAGATTCGAGACAAGCTCGATGCCATCTGCTCAGAGCTGGCGATTCA
>JASIKQ010000165.1 GCA_030049565.1 Candidatus Sulfotelmatobacter sp. | reverse complement strand
AGTGCGGGCAGAAGGCTTTATCGTCAAGCCCTTCGAGGCTAGCGAACTGCTGAGCGCGTTGTCGAAATTGGAGGACAAAGTTGTGCCGCGGCCGGAGCCATCGAAGACTGGCCGCTTTGCGCGCGCGATCGCCGCCGTAGAGGCGTCCGACCGCGGACGCGGCGATAGTTCTGAGCAGACTGGGTGGAAGAGCAGGATTGGATTTCCGGATGCAAAGCCCGTCAACGACGAAAAAGTTGCGGATGCGAGCGATTTCTATAATGCGGTGAATCGCGATCTGCGAACCGTCGTAGAAACTTCGGCGGAAAAGGCAGCCCATCCATACGACGAACAGAGACAACAGCAGACTATCGCCCAGGCCAGCGTAGAGGTTGGGGCAGTGGCGCCCACAGGATTGCCCACCGATGTAACTGCGGAGGAAGTTGCGGCGATTGCGGCGGCAGCGGCGCAGATTCAAAAGGCGGAAGCGGTCGCAGCGGATGCCGCCTTTACACCACACACCTCCGAGGCTCAAATTCCGCAAAGCCAGCCGGCTGAAGATTCCATCTGCAAACCCGAGGCGCCAGAAGCTCAGGCTGAATTCAAGCCCGCCGAGCCTGTGATTTGCGAGCCTGCCTTCATGGAGGGATGTCCGGCAGAAGCGGGGGCGGTACACGATGAGCCGGTCACAATGGCTGCCGCGGCAGAATTCTTGCCCGCCGATCTCACATCGCCTCACTGGACCGCCGTCCCAGTCGCTCTTGAAGCCGGCGAAGAAGCACTGTCGCTGGAAGAGGAGATGCGGCGGGCATATGCAGCATCTGTTCCGTCAAGCCTGACATCTGAGCCTGCCGCGACTTCCGAAGAGCAGCCTGTTTCGATAGCAGGTGTCCACGCGACGTCGGAAAACTCGGGATCTGACATGGCCATTCCGGCGGCTTCGAGTAAAGAGGCCTGTGGGGATTCGGATCGTGCTCGGGTCGTTTTGTCCACAACAGCGCCGGAGACGATTCAAGCCGATTCTGTGACGCCTGAAACGCAAAGCGGGAAAGACGCATTCGAGGGGACGGAAACGGATGCCGTGGCTGCGCCAGCGAGCGCGTCCTCTGAAATCGGCGAGGCAGCCGGAAGCCAGTCTTCAGAAGGAACACGCCAACCGGCAGAAACCGGAGTGTTGCCCGCCATCTCGTCTGACGAGACTGCGGATGCGACACCCGTGGCAACAGACTCTTCGCCATTAGAGGCCTCCGCGAGCAGCTTTGTAAGCTTTGTCGAGCCGGTACAGGCTTCCGAAACGGTCACGCAGGAAGAACGCAATGCTGAACCTGAAATGGCGGAAGCGGCCGCGGCCAGTAGCGGGTTTACGTCGTTTGTAAGAGCGGCAGAGCCGGCTGAAACTCGGGCGAACGCGGAAGCCGCTGCGAGCCTCTCCGATGAACCCAGAATCGATTCGGAAAGCGTGAAGAATGCTGCGGCGGCCTGGGAAAGCTGGCGGCAGATTCGAGATACGAACAAGGATGCCGTTGCGCCTTTGCAGGGTTCGGAAGATAGTCAGCCGCTTGAGTCCCACGTGTCCGAATCAGCTGCCAGGGAAACTGCAGCGCGGGCGGTAGCCGCAGGCGCCGAGCAGATCGATCAGGAAGCTGTTCCCGCTTCGCCCAACGGTGACAGCAAAGATGTCGCCAGCATCGTCGATAGCGTGCTCGCCGACCTTCGTCCGAAGCTCATGGAAGAGATTGCCCGCAAGATGGCGAAGAAGTAACAGCCAGAATCTCTTTTCCACCCACTTCTTCTAACCAACCTCCAAGACCTAATGTTAAAGTCTCATCAATATTCGCATGCAGCCTTACAAATCGCGTTTAAGAGTGTAACGTTCGCAGGCTCAAACTCACTATAGATTAGTGAATGTCGCGCGGCGGGATTCCGTCCGCAGGCGGAAATGCAAGGGCTAATGAGGTTTAAAATGTTTGCTCGCAAGGTAGCTGCTCGCTTAAAACCCAACGCTCTCGGAGAATTTACCAGCGTTATGGAAACGAAAATCCTTCCCTGGCTGCGGCGGCAGGAGGGGTTTGTCGACCTGATCATCCTTGCCATGCGCGGCAACCAAGAAGTCGCCACCATCAGCTTCTGGGACCATGAGTCTGACGCCGAGGCCTGGGCCGCAAACAGCTTTCCTGAAGCGTTGGAAATTCTGGGAACGCTCCTTGATGGCAGACCCTATGTCAAAACATTTGACGTGGTCAGCTCAACGCTGCACGAGGTTGCGCCGGTTGCGCAAGACGAAGCGGAATCGATCCCGCAAGCTCGAGAAACCGTGAATTGACGCGTCCCAGCGCGAACGTCTCGGTATGTTACCCGCATTACGGAGGCCCACCTTCCCGCAAAAGACGCGGGAAGGGTGGGGCAACCGCGCGAGTTAAAATGGCTCAGAAAGGCTGGGCCAACCCGCCATCGGCCGCTACTCTCTATTCGATCGTAGCGGGGACGCCAAAATAGATCAGTACTCAGGATCGGGAGCGCGCGGTCACGTTGATGCGTGTCTGGCATCACGCGATATTTTGTGCTTAGAGGAAGAAACTGGTGTGGGGAATACGGCCAAAAAGGTTCGAGTTCTGGCAGAGGTATGGAATTGGAGGTATCTCTTGGCCAAGAAAATCATTTTCTCAATGCTGTTTTTCCTGCTGGCGGGCTCTCTGGCAATGGCTCAAAATGGAGCGCAAACAAAAGCACAGCCTGCGCAACCGCCGGGAATATCGGATCTCGTTGACGGCTTAGCTCAGCGCCTGAGTCGCGATCTCAACGTAAAGACTGTCATAGGGGAGCCGATCAAGGTTGGTTCTGTCACGCTAATTCCGATCCTCATGATCGACCTCAATTTCGGCAGCGGGGCCACCAAGGCTCCGAGTGGAGCAACCGCCGCGCGGGGCGCCCAGTCTCAAGCCCGTCTGCTTTATATGAGTGGTGAAGCACGGCCATTGGGCTTCGTCGCCATTACTGGAAAAGGAACTCGCTTCATCAACCTTGTTAAATCGGACATAAAGTGAGGCCACCCTCATGAAATTAAGATTTCTGTTTTTATCAGTCGCATTCTTACTTTTAGGAATTGCCAGCCGTGCGCAAGCGCCGGTGGAAAGCCCGCTGGGCAACTATGACAAGCTCGTTTCCCAGTTAAAATCGAACTCATTGGTGGGCGAGCCCATTCGTGCCGGTGGAACTGCCATCATTCCTTTTGCTTCCCTGACTTTCGTGCTTGTTGGCGGCGATGCCAAGATGGCATTGGGCGGCGGCATGAGTTCGAGAAACGTTCCGCTCGGATTTCTGGTCGTGGAAGGCGACGACGTGCGAGTCGAGCTCTTGCCTGAGCCGCAAGGCAAGCCCTCTGTTGTGCAGGAGCTGCTTCAGGCTATCTTGGACCGCAAAGTCGTCATCATCGGCAACGGTCTGAATATTGGCAGCGCCCAAGGAAATGTCCAGGAAATGGCTCCGCTGATCTCAAGTCTGGCAAAAATCATTGCGGAGGGTAATATAACAACCATTGGCAATGCGTTAAATCTGGGCAGCGTGAAGCCACCCATGAAAGATGCTGCACCAACCGAAGCGGAACCCAAGCTACCTCGACGAGACAAGCCCTAGATGTGACTGCGGTGCGCCCGGGATGTTGAGGTTTACTGTGCGGGCAGGTAATCGAACTCCTGAACAACGATGTCCCAAGTGTGCCTGGGCTTCCCATCAAAGTTCCACAGATTGATGTCAACCGGGCAGGGCTGCTGAGGGATCCACTTGGCGGGATCTGTGGTCTTGACCCCATGGACAATGTTGGTGCCGTAGTAGGTCCAGTGATGGAAGACATGGCTCACTGGCTGATTGACCGGTACTGTGCCCTTCATGAGATAGAATTCGACGCTGGTCGAACTCCACACAAAGCGGGCGGTGGTCGTGTTGGAGTCGGGAGTAGGAACGTAGAAGTCCACCTCGTGATCGATTTGACCGTCAGTGCCGTTGCCGGTGGATGGGTAGACGGTAAAATCCGCGACCTGATTCGGGACTCCTGTGCCGGCCCAATTGGAAAACTCGATATCAATCTCGTTTTCTCCGTCAACGCCGACGCCGGCATTCGGTCCGTAGGTGAACAAGCCCAGCACCAGCGGGGGATCCATTTTGTAATAGTTCGTGCCCTGCAGCACCCATTGAAACGTACCGAAATTAAACAGGTTTCTCGTGTACATTTCAGCGTCCGTATAGGTATTTCCCTGCTTGCGGACGTGCACGTGTAAATATCCGTTGGAGTCGACGACCATATTCCTCTTGTAGGCGATTAATGTTCCCCCGCCGGCAGGTTCGCCATTCTGAAAGTCCCATGTGTATCCCATCCAGTTCTCTGCCGTCCCGTTATCAATTTGGGGGATCACTTTCAGCGTGACAGACGCAGAGCGCGACAAGTTTTCGCTGGTAGCCGTAATGGTCAGCCCATATGTTCCCGCATAGATGGATGAAGAAGTGGTCACTTGCAGCACGGAGGAGCCTGAACCACCGCCGATCGAGGATGGACTGAGGCTGGAAGTTAATCCTACGCCACTCACACTTAGGTCTACCGTTCCTGTGAAACCGTTCTGTGACGATACGGAGACCGTATAGGTGATGCTCGACCCAGCCGTCACAGTTTGTGACGAGGGACTCACGCTCAAGGTGAACCTAGGAGCGTCATCAGGCGGATTGTTGGTTTGGGCCGCGGCCAGACAAGCCACCAGCATCAGCAATGCGAGACCACCTAGACAAGAAAGCAAGGTAGAAGCTCTCATGACAGTTCCCTCCTTCGAGTAACGCGGACAACCCGCCAAAAGAACGCGCTGATTTGGTCGGCTGGCAACGAGCCAGGTTCTTAGACCGGAATTGCGCCGTAGAACACTGACTCCGTTCAGGCACCGGCCTACTTGGGAGACAGCTTGAACACCGTGCCACAGCCATAGTCGCAGTGGGAGGTCGCGCCGCCCTCGGTAGTCGTGCCGTAGAGGTTGCCTTCATTGTCCATAATCAGGCTGTCCCAGGGTTCCTCTCCGTTAGGCGCGCGAACTTTGGTTCCCCCGAAACTGTAAAGCACTTTCTCGCTCCACGTGCCGCCTTTCTGGGCAGGAGGGGATATCTGGAACACCGTGCCGAAGTCGTACTTGCCGCCTCCGGCGGTCGTGCCGTAGAGTGTGCCGTCCTTATCCATGAGCAAGCTATCGAACGGGTAATTCCCGTCTGTTGAGCGGCGCCCAAAACTGTAAAGTATGGTCTCCGTCCAAGCACCGTTTCTCCCGACAGGAGACAGCTTGAACACCGTGCCGTAAACGTACGCGCCGCCTCCGGTAGTCGTGCCATAGAGGTTGCCTTTCGTGTCCATGATCAGGCTATCCCAGGGGTTGACTCCGTCTCCTGATTGGCTGCCGAAACTGTAAAGCACGGTCTCAGCCCACGCGTCGCCTTTCTCGGCTGTGGGAGACAACTTGAACACCGTGCCAAAGCTGTAACTGCCGCCCTCGGTGGTCGTGCCGTAGAGGTTACCTTTTTTGTCCATGACCAGGCCCGGGTAGGGGAGCGAGCCGTCATTTGCGGCGTCACCAAAGCCGTAAAGCACGGTCTCCGCCCAAGCGCCGCCTTTCCCAGGAGACAACTCGAAGACTGTGCCGACATTGTTCGCGCCGCCCGTCTGGGTAGTGCCGTAGAGGTTGCCCTTTTTGTCCATGATCAGGCCCGCGTAGGGAAGCGAACCGTCATTTGGGGCGCCAGCAAAGCCGTAAATCAGCTTCTCCGTCCAACCGCCACCTTTTTCGGGAGACAGCTCGAACACCGTGCCCAAGCTGTACGCGCCGCCTGCATTGGTTGTGCCGTAGAGGTTGCCCTCCGTGTCTATGACCAGGCTATCGTAGGGGTTGGCTCCGTCTGCTGACTGGCTTCCGAAACTGTAAAGCAATGTCTCGGTCCAGGCGCCGTGCGTCTTGACAGGCGGGGACAGTTGGAACACCGT
>JASIKQ010000164.1 GCA_030049565.1 Candidatus Sulfotelmatobacter sp. | reverse complement strand
GCTGATCGGCATCTGGGGCGGCCCGCGCAAGCTTTACGCCGCGATCAAGTTTTTCTTATACACGCTGGCCGGCTCGGTGCTGATGCTGCTGGGCATTCTGTTCTTATATTTCCATCACCAGCACCTCACGGGCATTTACACCTTCAGCATTCCGGCGCTCTACGAAACCGCACCGAAAATCTATTCTGACCCGGCTTACGGCCCGACCATCGCTACTCTGCTTTTCCTGAGCTTTTTCTTTGCCTTCGCCATCAAAGTTCCCATGTTTCCCTTCCACACCTGGCTGCCTGACGCTCACGTGGAAGCGCCAACCGCGGGCTCCGTCATCCTGGCCGGCGTTCTGCTGAAGATGGGAACCTACGGCTTCATCCGCTTCTCGCTGCCATTCTTTCCCGACGTCATCACGCACACCAAGGTCCGCACCTGGATGATCGTTCTCTCCATCATCGCCATCATCTACGGCGCGCTCGTGTCGCTCATGCAGAAAGACATGAAGAAGCTGGTCGCCTACTCCTCGGTCAGCCATCTTGGCTTCTGCACGCTGGGAATCTTCGTGCTCACGCCCCTTGGGCTGAGCGGGTCAGTCTTGCAGCAAGTTAACCATGGCATCTCCACCGGCGCGCTGTTCTTGATCGTCGGCATCCTGTACGAGCGGCGCCACACGCGCGAGATCGCAGAATACGGCGGCATCTCCAACGTGATGCCGGTTTACGCCACCATCACCATGATCATGTTCCTTTCCTCAATGGGCTTGCCGCTGCTCAACGGCTTCGTTGGCGAATTCACGATTCTGCAAGGAACTTTCATGGAGAACTGGCGCTGGGGCGCATGGGCCGTGCCGGGGGTGGTTCTTGCCGCCGCCTACTTGCTCTGGCTATATCAGCGCGTGTTCTTCGGAACCGTGACCAATCCGAAGAACGAGAAGCTGCATGACCTTACGCCGCGGGAAGTGCTGACATTCGTGCCGCTTCTCATCATGGCGTTCTGGATTGGCCTGTATCCAAAACCTTTTTTCAAGATCCTGGAGCAGCCGGTGAATCAGATTGTGCAGAATGTGCGCACTCCCCCGGCCGGGGGCGCGGTCAATGCTGAGATCCCGTCGGCACCGACATCGATGGCAACGACCGCTTCGGCCGTAAATCCGCAATCGACGAAAGGGAAGAACTAGTGGGCGGGTTCGCATACAACTGGAACGACTATGTGCTGGCACTGCCCATCACGCTGCTCGCCCTGTTCGCAATCGGCATACTGCTCATCGATCTGATGATTCCGCCCGAGACCAAGTGGGCCAATGCCGTGACTGCGCTGATCGGCGTGGTGTTCTCGGCAGCGGGCGTCGTGAAAATTCAATCCTGGATGCAACAACACCACTCCATCGGCACCATCGGCATGATGCGCACCATGATGATGGACCGCTTCGCGCTGTATTTCTTCTATTTGTTTCTCGCCGGTACCGCAGTCGCGATTCTGATGTCTGTTCGCTACATGAAAGATGAGCATGAGAACCACGGTGAATACTATGCCCTGATGTTGCTCTCGGTGATCGGCATGATGTGCATGGCCGCGGGCGGCGACATCGTGCTCATCTTCATCGGCCTGGAACTGATGGCGATCTCGACTTACGTTCTGGTCGGATTCCTCCGCCGCGACCGGCGCTCGAACGAAGCGGCTTTGAAATATCTGCTCTTGGGGGCGTTTTCGTCGGGGATTTTTGCTTACGGGCTCTCGCTTTTATATGGCCTGACCGGCCGCACAAATTTGACCGATATCAATCGTCAACTGACGATACTTCTTGCCCGGGAGCCGCACAATCCCGTCGCGATTATCGCTTTATTAACGACTATCACCGGGCTGTTGTTTAAAGTCGCCGCCGTTCCTTTTCATCAATGGGCGCCGGATGCTTATGAAGGCGCGCCCACCTGCATCACGGGCTTCATGTCTGTCGCGGTTAAAGCCGCGGGCTGGGCAATGCTGCTGCGCATCCTGCTGTGGGGGCTTTATCCCATGCGCAACATATGGGCGCCCATGCTGGTGTTTGTTTCCATCGCCACCATGACTGGAGCGAACTTCGCCGCTCTCACCCAGACCAATACCAAGCGCCTGCTTGCCTACTCTTCGATCGCCCACGTCGGCTACATGCTGCTGGGACTGATTGCGGGCACGGCGACCGAACTGAATCCCGATGGGGTAAAGGGCATCCTCGTCTATTTGCTCGTCTACACCTTCATGAACCTCGGCGCCTTCGGCGTGATCACCTCGCTGCGCCATCGCAACGTTATCGGCGATGAACTTGACGATCTCAACGGCCTTTACGCTCGGGCTCCCGTCGAAGCCGTGCTCATGCTGATCTTTCTGCTCTCGCTCGCCGGAATCCCGCCACTGGCCGGATTTTGGGGCAAGTACTTCATCTTCCTCAGCCTTATTGAAACCGGCCACTATGCGCTTGCGTCGCTCGGTGTGCTCTATTCCGTTTTCGGCTTGTACTACTACCTGAAGATGGCCAACGCCATGTTCATGAGCCAGCCGGAAGAAGAAGCCGCGCTGCCGGTAAGTTGGTCGATGCGCGCCGCTCTCGCTATCACCGGATTCGCCACGCTCTTTATCGGTATCATGCCCGAGCGTTTCATCGCCATGGTGAACTGGACCCTCGGCATGGCGCAAAGCGCCACCGTGGCCAGGGTGATTCGGTAACAAGCTGCGAGCTGGGCAATGTCTGCTGATCCCGAGAATCGTGATTCCAGTCGGAAGGAAAACTTCTGGGTCCAGGCAGCACGTTACAGCCAATTAGCATTCATCTTTCCCGCGGCCGTGGTCGTGGGATGGCTGGTGGGAGCGGCGCTCGATCGTTGGCTGCACCAAACCTGGCTCTATTTGTTGGGCATCCTTCTCGGCATTGTAGCTGGCTTTGTCGAGCTCTTTCGCCTGGTTCTGCGCGAATAGTTCTGCGTGAAATGAAGTAAATTTCCCGCCCTCAAGAAGCGCTTTCGGCATCCACCGTCGCTTAAGATATTGGCAGGCTACACGCGATGCCCGACCCATCCCAAGCCGAAGTTGATCCCGCACGCGCCGCTGAGGCCGAGCATTTCTATGCCGGCGCATTGCAGCGCATCGGCCGTTTTATGGCCCTGCTTTGCCCCCTGTTGACCGCGGCTGCATGGTGGAGGTTCGGCCTACGCTCGGCAATCGGTTTTGCGTTCGGCTGCGCAATTGCTTACGTCAACTTCCACTGGCTAAAACGAGCGATTGCCGGTTTCGTGGACCGCGCCACTGGAGTTAGCGCTGCGACATCAGGGAAAGGAATCGTATCTCGTTTCTTGCTGCGCTACGTTTTGATGGCGGTTGGCGCCTATGCTATATTGACTGTTTCACCCGCGAGCCTGAACGGGCTTCTTGCGGGCTTATTTTTGCCCGTCGCGGGAATCATGTGCGAAACCTGCTACGAGGTTTATGCAGCGCTCGCCCGCGGAGCTTAAGCGATTAAGCCGAATCGTCTCTCGGCCAGCTGGAAGTTAGCGGCAGTCTTATGCCTGAACAACTCTGGTTCACGCAAATTCTGAACCATCTTTTCGCCGGCCCGGTCACGGCCCTGATGCGGGTATTGCACATTGCGCCCAGGCATCCGGCTGCTCCCCTTTCAAATTCGCTGGCGATGGAGATTCTGGTCGTCGGGTTCTTGCTGATCATATTCCTCCTGGTGCGTTCCAGGCTGTCAGTGGATAATCCCGGCGGGCTGCAACACATCTTCGAAGGCTACGAGGGATTCATTCAAGACCAAAGCAAAGAGATTATCGGCCATCACAGCGAACCTTACACGGCATTTTTATCTACGCTCGGCCTGTTTATTCTTCTGTGCAATCTGCTCGGGGTAATTCCCGGATTCGAATCCCCAACGGCGGTTGCGATCGTTCCTTTGGGATGCGCTGTGGCAGCGTTCTTGTATTATCAGGCACAAGGTTTCAAGCACTCCGGCATCGGATATCTCAAGCACTTTGCCGGTCCCATGCCCGTGTTGGCGCCACTGATGGTTCCGATCGAGCTTATTAGCCATCTGGCGCGGGTGCTCTCGCTCACCATCCGTCTGTTCGCCAACATGTTTGCAGGGGACATGGTGACCCTGGTTTTCGTCTCTTTGTTGCCGATCGCGTTTCCCATCCCTTTTCTGGGATTGCACATTTTTGTTTCTCTGTTGCAGGCCTACATTTTTGTTCTGTTGACGACAGTTTATTTGCAGGGCGCGGTTTCCGAGGAACACTGATATTGCTGTGATCGTCTCGTAATTACCAAGAACTGGCAACTGAGAGTTGATTTTGCACCGCGAGCGTGAGGGCGCCTGCACGGTATGGCGTCAACCACCCACTGGCGGTATTCCATACGAGGAGATAGACGATGAGAAAGCTAAGCAAGTTGTTTATGGTGTTATCTGCACTTTGCTTCGCCGTGCCTGCCTTCGCGCAGGGCGGAGCTGAGAGCACAGTCAACTGGGTTGCGATTGCCGCTGGATTCTCCATGGCCTTTGCGTCCGGCATCTGTGCTCTAGCGCAGGGCAAAGCAACGGCTTCGGCCGCGGAAAGTTTGGCTCGCAATCCCGCAGCGCGTCCCGGCATTCAGTTGGCGCTGATTCTCGGCCTGGCTCTGATCGAGTCCCTGGCGCTCTACACGCTGGTTATTATCTTTGTGAAGGTAAAGTAACCGGTCAGCAATTTCCCATAGGAAAAAGCCTCTGCCCGGGCAGAGGCTTTTTCAATTCTCCGTTCTGCAATCACTACTGAATCTTTCTTTCGCCGTTCCACTCCAGGTCTTTGTTTTTGGCAGCGTTCATAGCTTCCACCAGCAACCGGCGCAGCTTGTAGCGGCTGTCCAGATCGGTGTTGACGATCTCGAATCCCACTTCATTCACGCGCGCGCGCCGCAACAGAACATGCGCGCGGATCTTCGATCGCATGCCCAGTGAAATTTCCAGGTCGGCTTCGCTGCCGATGCGGAGATTGTCTTCTTTCGTGCCCATGCCGCCGCCTAGGCTGAGTTCGCGAATCAGAATCTTGGATTTGCCCCAGGAACTGCCGATGGTTGCGCCGATCGTGCGTGCCAGCACCATGCGTTCGTACCGGCGCTGCCGAACCCACGGGCAGGCTGGCGCCGTATCCAGCGGAGCGATGGCAAGCTCTGCCGGTTCAATGCCGCTGTCGGAAAGAATCTGCGCGCTGTAGCGTGGATCTGTCTTCGACAAAGACTGTGCCGCCGCAACGCGCAGTTCGCGATGATGAAGCCATCCAAAGGTCTTCTTCGTTTCCACGATCTCGCGCAGCAAAGGCAAACACTCTACATCTCTCAGCCGGCCCAGCGATTCAATGGCTTTCAATTGCACGAACGGAGGCCGCGATGCGGCTTCACCCGGCCGCGCCATGGCTGCCAGCGGAGGCGCTGCCGTCAGGTCGGCGCTCATGCCAATCTCGTCGATGGCCTGCGGCAACACGACCGAATCCAGCACTTCAGCGAGTTCAAGGAGCGTTCTGCCGCGGTCTGGCGCGGCGCCGTAGGCGATCTGGCGAACCACGATGTCGTGATAAAACCGATTCCATTCCGGTAGGCGTCCCGGCAGCAGCTCTAACAGTGTGCCCACATCCAGGCGGCTCAGCAATCCAACCACGGCTGAGGCCTGCCGCGGCTGGCCAGTGCGCAGGATCTCGCGTATCTGCGCCAGCGCCGGACTCCCCAACTCTTTCACCAATTCCAACATGCAGTCGCACTCGTCGCGCCGCATGCAGCGGAAGAAGCGGTCGGCCAAATGCTCTGCACCTGCCTGGCTGGTTCGCCGCAACACAGTCAGCAAATCTGCAGGCACCGGATCGCTGTTCAACGCTTCCTCGATGAACTCCGGAATCCGGTTCTCCACGCCCACGCGCGGTCGCAAGTCAGTCACCAGTACGGGACGCTGCTGCATCAATAGGTCCATGCCGTTGCATACTTCGTTAACCGCTTGATAATTCTTGGCTTCGCTCGACTCCTGGCTCAGCCTGACGAATGCAGCGCTGAGCAGGCTTTGCAGCTCTGGATCCTTTTCTACGCAAAGCTGCTCGCTTACTTGGCGGATGGCCTTACCCATCGCCTCGCCGCCCAGCCGAGCATAAAGGTCGGCAAGCTGGCTGAGGCCGATGGCAGTTTTGCGCCTGGGCTCCTGCTCTTTGTTGGATACGCAGCTAGAGTAGTTATTGAGAATTTCTTCCGAAGTCTGTTTATCATCGCGATCGAGCAGCACTTCTACGAACTGCCTCAGGTTGCGCGGAGGCACGCATGGAGCTTCGTGCGAGAGCAGGACCGTCTTCTTGCCCGATTCTGGCACCTCCGCCCAGAACATGCGGTCGAGAATGTCGGCATGAGACTCGACCAGAATTCCGGCCTTGCTCATTTTTTCTTCTTGGATTTTCAGAATCTGGCGGAGCGAGTCCATCTGGCGGCTCATGTGCTCCATCATCTGGTGCACGGCATTCACTTTGACTTCGCCCTTCTGATAACGCTCCAGGGCGAAGCGGATCGCCATGTGCTCGGCCGCCTTCATCAGCAGCGGCGTTTCGTCCTGCTGCTGGTCAGCCACGGTTTTCGCTGCCAGGCTGCCGAGTAATTGCTGCAGATTCAAACGCGTGTTCGGGTCGGTCTCGCCCAATTCTTTTTGGAGATCTTCAGCGCGGATATTGGGATCGCCTTGTACCTGCCCGAATCG
>JASIKQ010000163.1 GCA_030049565.1 Candidatus Sulfotelmatobacter sp. | reverse complement strand
CAGGATTATCACTTCGCCCTTTTGCCGCGCATGATCAAGCAAAAGCGGCCCGACGCGCGCGTAGCCATTTTCTGGCACATTCCCTGGCCTAATGCGGAAACCTTCGGGATTTGCCCGTGGCAACGGCAACTGGTCGAAGGTCTGCTCGGCGCCGATCTCATTGGCTTCCACATTCAATCGCACTGCAACAATTTCTTGCACTCTGTCGACCGGGTTGTCGAATCGCGTGTGGATTGGGAACACTTTTCAGTTCTCAGGCAGAGTCATCGCACCATCGTGCGTCCCTTCCCCATCAGCGTGAATTTGCCGGAAGACGAATCTGTGGAGAGCGACAGCCGGACCGCCCGCGCCGACCGCTCCGCGTTGCTGCACGACCTTGGCGTGGAGGCGGCTTTCATAGGCGCCGGCGTCGACCGCGTCGATTACACCAAGGGTATTCTCGAGCGTTTCCGCGCCATCGAGCGTTTTCTGGAAAAGTATCCAAAGTACCAAAACAATTTCTCCTTCATTCAGATTGGTGCGCCCAGCCGCACTCACATCAAGCGTTATCACGATTTGCAGGCGGAACTGGAGGCAGAGGCCGAACGCATCAACTGGCGCTTTCGATCGGGCAACTGGAAGCCGATCATCTTTCTCAAACAACAGCACAATCACCAGCAGATTGAACGCTTTTACCGTGCTGCGGATTTGTGTATGGTCACCTCGCTGCATGATGGCATGAACCTGGTGGCGAAGGAGTTCTTGGCCGCGCGGCGCGACGAGCAAGGGGTCTTGATCCTTAGTCAGTTCACGGGTGCGGCGCGCGAGCTGCGCGATGCTTTGCTGGTGAATCCGTACGACATCGATCAAACCGCCGAGGCGATTCGTGCTGCCCTGGAGATGCCCCAGGACGAACAGCAAAGCCGGGTGCGTCGCATGCGCCGGCTGCTGCGCGAACAAAACGTTTATTGCTGGGCCGGAAGTTTGATTACCGAACTCTGTGAACTCAGGCTCGATGGCGATCGCACCATCGAAAAGTTTCGAGGTCTCGCCGCGGCGCGTGATTGCCGGTGAAACATTCATCCCGTGGAGGCAGAATTGAATCCCCAGGCCAGCCTTCAAATTGAAGCGCTGTTGAGAGCGGTTGCCCTGGCGCCTCAATCTCTCCTCATGCTTGATTACGACGGCACGCTTGCGCCTTTTCGCAACGACCCCGAAGATGCTCTGCCGTATCCCGGCCTTTTGCCGGCGATTCAGACAATCGCAGGTACGGGTAAGTCGCGGATCGTCATCATCTCGGGAAGAAATGCCCACGATGTAATGCCACTGCTCGGTATTGAACCCTGCCCAGAAATTTGGGGACTGCACGGATTGCAGCGCCTGCTCCCCGACGGAAGCTGCCACCTCCTGCCGCTCGAGAGGCACACGCTCGAAGCCTTAGCTTGGGCTGAACGCGAACTGCGTCAGGCAGGCCTCCAGGACTCTGCCGAATTCAAGCCCGGCAGCATTGCCGTACACTGGCGCGGTATAGGCAGAACACAAGCACAGGGCGTCCGCACCAGGGTTCTCGCCCTCTGGAAGCCCCTTGCCCGCACTACTGGGTTGCATCTGCTGGAGTTCGACGGCGGTCTGGAAATCTGCGCCCCGGAGGCCGACAAGGGCGACGCAGTTCTTACCCTTATGAACGAAATGAACCCGCACACCCCGGCCGCCTATTTGGGAGACGATACTACCGACGAGCCCGCCTTTGAGGCAATCGGGTGCCGCGGTTTGAGCGTGCTTGTGCGCCTCCAATGGCGGCCCACGGCGGCCCGCGTGTGGCTCAAGCCTCCCGATGAGCTTCTTGAGTTTCTATCTTGCTGGCTCGAAGCATCCCGAAACCGTATTACCGACAACGAAAGCACGATTGCGGTGAACCAATGACAGCAGCCATGGCGCCAACTCTCACTCGGACCGCAGTAAAACCTTTTTATTTCAATACCTCAGCCCACCTTCTACGTATTACTCGGCAAAAAGCAACAAACTTATCTGAATTTTTACAGGCGCTGCGCGAGTGTCCGGAGAATTCCATCTTCCAGCATACTTTTCGTACCCTCCAGGAGCACCATTTCATTCGCGAAGGTTTTTCGAACGACTTCGCGCACTGGGCGCTCTCTGCCTGCAACGAGCCCAGCCTGGCCGAGAACCTGGCCAGCGTGGATGTGCGCGAGTTCACCTCGGTCGCAGAATTGCGAGAACGATTCGTGCAGATAGTGCAGAGCTTTCTTGAGCGTTCTCCGGTCTCCGCCACGCGCAGCGCGCGGGAAACTTTTTATTTTTGCGCCTCCGACATCGTCGTTATTCCCACCAGTTTCGTGGCTCATACCTTGCCGGAATTCGCCGAGGGCCTGCGCCAGGTGAGTGTGCATTCCTTGCACCATCATTTCATCGAAGCCCGGCTCCGGCTGAAGCTCATGTCCAACGATTTTTCTCAATGGCTGCTCGAGGATCTCGGCCTGCCGGACGCGGCCCGCCAGTTAAACCGAATCGACATCTACACCGTCACCATGGAAAACGTTCGTCAACAAATCCTACGTATTGTCGAACGGGCACTAATATAGGCGACCATTTATGGAACCAGTGGAATCTAACACCGTCGGCGAAATGACGCCCCAAGAAGTTGCGCAGGCCTCCGTCAGCACCCCAGTTTCAACTCCGCCCGCCCGCCCCGAGCGCCGCAAAAAGCCGCGCATCCGCGAGATACCTCCTGAGCCGGTTCCGTCGCCTCATCTCGACGACTACAAAGACATCGTTGGCGCGGCTTACATCGACGAAATTCGTTTTCTGGCGGAAGCACTGAAAGGTAAAACGGTGAAGATGGTGAACTCCACCGCCGTCGGGGGAGGGGTCGCCGAAATGCTGAACCAGATGGTCCCCCTACTTAACGAAGTTGAAGTCAAAACCCACTGGGACGTCATCACCGGCGGCAACGACTTTTTCGAGGTGACCAAGGCCTTTCACAACGCGCTGCAAGGCAGTGATTACCACCTCACGCAGCAGGCTCGCGATATTTTCCTGATGCACAATCACCTCAACAGCCAACGCATTCAGTTCAATGAAGATTTCATCGTGATTCACGATCCCCAGCCGCCCGCCCTGGTTCAGTCGCGTGACGAATCGCGGCGCTGGGTTTGGCGCTGCCATATTGATCTCTCCAATCCCAATCGCGAAGTCTGGGAATTTCTCGCTCCTTTTATCGAACGCTATGACGCCGCAATTTTTTCCTCGCAGTCCTTCACTCGGCAGTTGGCGATTCCGCAGTATTTGTTTTATCCCTGCATCGATCCCCTGTCGGAGAAGAACAAAGAACTCGAAGCAGGGTCTATTCAGAAAGTGTGTGATGAGTTCGGAATCGACCGGTCGCGGCCGATCGTGACCCAGGTGTCACGCTTCGATCGCGCTAAAGATCCCGTGGGAGTAATTCAGGCCTTCAAACAGGCGCGCAAATACGTTGATTGCCAGCTGGTTCTGGCCGGAGGAGGCGCCACCGACGATCCCGAGGGCGCGGCGGTTCTAAAAGAAGTTCGCGACGCCACCGATGATGATCCCGACATCATCATCCTTGATCTCCCGCCCTGGTGCGCGCTCGAAATCAATGCCTTGCAGCGCGCCTCCACTCTCATTGTCCAAAAATCGATTCGCGAAGGCTTTGGGCTGACCGTCACCGAAGCCCTATGGAAAGCCAAGCCCACCATTGCCGGCGCCGTCGGCGGCATTCCCAATCAGATCATTCACAAACTCACCGGCATGCTGGTGCACTCGGTCGATGGTTGTGCCTACCAGATGCGGTATCTGCTTACCCATCCGGATTTCGCCCAGCAGCTGGGGCACAACGGACGCGAACACGTGAAAGAGAATTTTCTAATGACCACCAATGTTCGCCGCTGGCTTCTGCTGTTCCGAATCTTGCTCAGCAGCCAGCCAAAGTAAATTCAAGCACCGTTGAAGGCGTTTCTTTTCAGCATGTCGCTGAGAAACGGGGCACTATCCTATGCCGTTCGTCGCCAGATCACTTGGCTGGTTCCCAACCCTCCGGCAGCATATCGAATGCCAGCGTGTCACGGTAGGCGAACTGATTTCCTTCCAATACTGCTACTGGCGTCAACATGTGCCAAATGCGTTCATCGTCGAAGATGTAGCACTCCCCCGCTTCGCGCATGGTGAAGCGATCTATTTCACGTTTGTCATTGTTGGTGATGATGACTTCGCCGCCCTGAGCGCCGCAGCGGCCCAGCAGATGCGTGGCGATGTACTTTTCTCCGTCTTTGTGCAACCCCGGTGGGCTTGTGTCGCACGGCCGGCCCGGCGTAGCCGTAAACCTGATCACATGCATGTTGACCAGGTACCTGGTGCCCAACTCCGAGAGCGGAAGGTAGCGAAGGTGGTAAGCAATGATCTTGCGAACACCTGTGGAGCTGGCAATCGACTGGGGCAGTGGAACGTATTCTCGAGGCTGGCCGCCGAGTGTGGTGTTGTATTTTTCCAGCTGTACATATGGCGTATTCTCATCGCTGGACCAAACCTTCGCTCCGCCCTGAACAACCTCGGCCCGAAGGCGATTTAGGGAACGATATCTGTCTCCTCCGTCATAGTATTTGTCTCTTGGAATGGACCAGGCGGCATGCGCTAACGCTTCCAGCGCGCATGCTACGTCCGCGTCCACCCTGAGGGGTTGACGACTAAACCCGCGCTCGACGAGGTCATTTCGCGACCTGGCATTCATTTCAACTGGAATAAAGTTTTTGTGACCCATGGTTCCCTGGAACGTATATGAAGCCAATTATCGCAGCGGATTGCCATCTGCCCAAATTCGAAGAGAGTGTCGCAAAATGGCTGTCCCTCGTTGAAACAATGGATTTACAACTACCGGACTCCCTTAAGTGATTCCCAGTAGTGATAGCCTCCGGAAAAGTAACATCATTTACTTGGCCCACAAAACCGGGGTTCTGTGGTTAGTCAGTAAGTTGTCAACGCTCGTATTCACTCAAAAATCTGAATGTCAAGACGAGACGATTCGTGGCAGCCAATTGAGCTGTGATTCCAGGCGGTGATCTTTTGCGCTATCGTATTTTCCGAAACTCTTGTCGGCCATACGGGTTGTTGACCACAGCTGGAGCCTCGATGTATTTTCCCCTGATTGGGAGGAGGTAGCTGCGTGTTCGGCAGTTTGCAGCAACGTTTGCTCCTGATTCTCACCGCCGGGCTGATTCTTACCCTGGGCGTAGTGGCATATACCTGCCGCGCGGCGCTCGGTTATGACCGCCTCAACGATCAAATTCAGCA